>NZ_CALPCY010000002.1:0-221889 GCF_943193115.1 Otoolea muris | reverse complement strand
ACCGCTGTATCCTTGTATTTTCAAGGATTCTTGTAACTTGTTCCGATAAAAATTTTGTTCCTATAACTACAATTATAGGAATGTTCCTATAACCGTGGCAAGCAATGAGCCGGAATATCCTTTTGGGATATTCCGGCTCGCTTGTTGGGGTTCCCCCAAGCCCCAGGCGTCCGCTTGCGCGTCCGACCGAACACGCCTATCGGCGTGGCTTTGCGCTCCCTGCGGTCGCTTTCTCCTGCACATCCGCGCAGGAGAGGGGCGGCGCATTTTGCGCCGTTAGGAGGTTTCCGAGATTGACAGAAAATTTTATTCCTCTGAATCTTTCTTTGTTCCGTTCTTTGTGATGATAAGCTGTCCCTGCTGGCATTTCACGATGATTTTGTCCCCAGCGGAAAATCCGGTCTGTTCCAGCCATTTGCCTTGTAAAAGAATCTGCGGCGGAGCCTGCTTGTAATTGCCGCGCCCGTAACACACAGTCAGCTTGCGGTCATCCATCCGTCCCCCTTTCCCGCTGCCTGCTGGCATACGATTTCAAATACATTCCCGTCCTCAGTCATGACAGTAAGTAATCCGTTCCGCTCGTCTGTGTTCAGGTCGGTAATCCCCATCCCCTCGCTGTCATTCAGTAAATCAAAAAGCCTGTCCCTAAAATAGTTCAGTTCCATTTCTGTTCCCCTTTCGTATTTTATAGTTTATTGGCTGATACTTAAAATAAATCAATTCACTTTTGCAATTCAAAGTTCGTCCGGCTCCCCGATATATCCGTTGTTTTTCTGATAGGCTTTCAGGTATCTGTCCATGAATTGCAGATAGCAGTCTTTGTCCTCGGCAAGCGGCTCCAACAGTATTGCAATCCGGCGGCGGACTTCGTATTCCTCCCACTCGGAAAGAATGAGAGCGTTAAGGATATGCGTCTTGTTTTCATCCGCATTGACTACATCATTGATAACCTCGTTAAACAGTTGGTCAAGCATTTTCTCCGGCGTATCCAGCAGCACCGCGCCGGCATCGCCGGGACATTCAGCTAAAATCCAGACATAGCCGATTTTCTTTGAGTAGACTATATCAAAATAACTCTGTCCATCAATGTATTCCCCAAACGCTTTCAAAATCGCGTCCAGCTTTTTTCTTACTTCATCTGTATAAATCATAATGCCACAACCTTTCTTGGATTTGAAAAAGCAGTCCCTTGGCAGCGAAACAAATTGAGCCGTCCAATATGAATATGGGGGTTATATCCCCTTAATAAAAAAGATTATAACCCCCATACTAATAAACGTCAAACGGGGGTGCTTTTATGATAGTGTTCGATAAATTATGGACGGTTATGCAGGCACAAGATGTGTCAACCTACCAGCTAAGAGAGAAGTGCGGCATCGACAGCAAGACCATCCGGCGGCTGCGGGCAAATGAAAATATGGAAACAAAAACCTTAAACAAATTGTGCGCCGCTTTACATTGCGGCCTGGGGGACATTGCGGAGTATGTCCCCGATGAAGATATTCAAAAAAAGTAGTGCCGTCCCGGTTGGAAAGGGGCGGCACTTTTGCGTCACCGTTCCGGTTTGGGCTGTTCTTTTTCCTGCGCCTGCTCCGGCGGTTCCAATCCTAAAATCTTATCCACGTTGCGGAGTGCGGTCTGGTAGGTAATCATATCCTGCCGCAGCGCCTTGTACTGTTCGTACTGTTCCCGTTTTCCTTCCAGCAGCGTGGCATATTCCGCTGAAAGCTGCGCCACTTTGGGAATGGCCTTGCCGTCCAGAGCGTCAAAGGCTTTCTTCGCGGCTTCATGCTGGGCAATCTCCGCGCCATGCTCCGCGAGAAATTCTTTCTTGTGGCGGGACTTCTTATAAGCCGCGTAGACTTCCCGCGTTTTGGAATACTGGATGATGTGGGTTTTTAACTTTGCCACGCCTGCCATCCGCGCCTCCAACTGTTTGATTTTTTGTGAAGCCGCATTGAAACCGTCCTCGGCCTGCGCTGCCCGAAGCGCCAGTTCGTCATAATCGGTTAGTCCGTTTTCCATCAGGAAATTCAGTGTTTTCGCCGCTTCTTTCAGGTTGAAAATTTTCGCCCAGCGTTCATAGCCTGCGCCTTTTCCGGCGGCAAGTTTCGCCTGAATGTCAATCAGGAGATTGACCTTTCTGCCGGTTCGTTTCGGCGCTGTTTTTCCTGCCGCCAAACGCCCGCGCTGGCTGGTAATTCTGGCGCGCAGGGCGGTCTTGGTATAATCGCCGCCCAGCCGGTTCACCCTTGCAGGGCGATCCCATCCGGGCAGACGGAAGCCGGGATTTTTGCCGTCCACAACCTCATATCCCTCAGCCCGCATCTTTGCCAGAAACTCCTCATAATGATTGCACTCCGGCAGCACCTTGTCAATGGTCTGCTGTAACTGCTTCTTGTGGCTGATGCCATACTGCGCCGCCGCCATTTCCTTTTGGGACTTGGCTTTTTTCTTCGGATTCTCAATTACCGAAAGGCCGTGGGCGCGGCACAGTTCATCGTTCATGCGCCGCAGGATAAAAGCGGAGTTTTTCACGTTCTGGAATTTTGCGTCACAGTTTAGGTTGGTGCTGTTAAATTCAATGTGGGTATGGATGTGGCGCTTATCCGTGTGGGTGGCCACCACAAACTGATGCTGCCCGCCGGTAAATTTCATCGCCAGCTCGCAGCCGATTTTGTGCGCCTCCTCCGGGCTGATTTCATCGGGCTTGAATGACTGGATAATGCGGTACATAATAATGTCGTGCTTTTCTGACTGGCTGCGCCCGGTAAGCTGGGCGTACAGTTTTTTGCTGATTTCAAATTCTTCGGCGGCAGTTTCCGGGCTGCACATATAGGAGGAAACCAGTTCGCCGCCGTCTATCTTTTCTTCTTCTTGGTCATAGTCGTGGCGTTCTGCCATTGACTGCTGACGGGTGCGGTTTTTCATAATCTTTCGTGGTAAAATGTTGGAAATAGCCAAAGGTTCCTCCTTTCTAAAAAAGGCTATCCATAGCCTAAATAGTAGCATGGGTAGCCTACTTTTGCAAGCCATATTTTGTATGCTTGATAAAAAAGGGGGCAGGATACAGCTATGGATACGATTTCAGCGATTAAGACCCGGATACTCCGTTTATGTGCGGAGCGCAGCATTACCATTAACAAACTGGCTACGATGTCGGCGCTGCCGCCATCCTCCGTCAAAAACATCTTGTATGGCAAGAGTACCGACCCGAAAATTTCAACCATCAAGAAAATATGCGACGGTTTGGATATGACGCTGATAGATTTTTTCGATGCGCCCGAATTTGAAAATTTAGAGCCGGAAATTAAATAGCATTACCGCGCCCCGTCCCGCTGCCGCTGTGCCGTCCGTGCCGCTTTCACGTGGATGCAGAGAAACTCGTTGTAGTCCTTGCCCTGCTTCGGCGGGTTGGGGTAAACCAGTTTTACCCGCCCAGAAAGTTCCGTGTCGTTCTGGATTTCCTGCGTGAGCCGTTCGATACCTTTCAAGCCGGCCTTGTCGTTGTCCAGGCAAAGGCTGATCTGTGTAACATGAGGGTGGTCGTGGAGAAACTGCATCAGGGCGCGGGGGCCGGTTCCGCCCAGGGATAAGTAGTGGCTGTCCCGTGGTTCGCCACCGGACAGCTTCACCAGCGTGGCGAGAGAGAGCGCGTCAATGGGGCTTTCCGCCACCGCCAGCCGGGGACAGTCCGGGCGGCTGGCGGGCAGGCAGAAGCTGTACCGTTTGTCGCTTCCCTCCACATCCATACGGAAGCCGTCCCGCGTCCCCCGCAGGCTGGCAGCGCGGGCGTTCCCCTGCATATCGCGCCCCACAAAGACGCAGTTCTGATACCGGCGGCTTTCGTATAAAATCCCGGCTTCCATGCACACGCCAAGCAGTTCCGGGTCAATGCCGCGATCCTGCAAATAGCCCACCACGGCGGACGCGCACCGGCTGGCTTCGGGCAGCTTAAACGGCTTTTGCGGCTTCGTGGGTTTTGTGAACGTCTGCTTTACGGGCGGCGGCGCAGAGTACCCGCACAGGGTTTCCACCGCGCCCACAAAGTCCATGCCGCGCACCTTAATCAGATAATCAAGCGCCGTGCGCCCGCCGATGCCCCGGCTGTTCCAGCACCATTTCCCGTTGGAGATTTTTAAGCTGTCATGGGTTCTGGTGCAGTATTCGCGGGGGCCGCTTTTTTTCAGTTCCTGCGGCTCATAAGCCTGCAAATAAGAGAGCAAGTCCCATTCCTTTGCTTTTGCAATCTGCTCTTTGGTTACGCCTGCCAAGTAATCACCTCCAGATATAAAAATAAGCGGCGGGAGCAAAAGAAAAATCGCTCCCGCCGCAGTTGTTTACAGTGCTTCAAATTTCTTCAGCAGGTCGTTCACGCCCTGCCAGATTTCAGCGTAGCCCTGCCGCAAGTCCTCCACATCCTGCTCATACAGGTTGTGGGTGCTGTTGCAGCGGCGGGCGATCTGGTTGACGTTGCTGGAAACGGAGCGCAGCAGCTTTACCAGTTCCAGCACCGCGCCCATGTCAAGCTGCACAATGTAGCCGTCCACCGCCATTTTCCGCAGGTATGCCCGCAGGTTGGAAGTCCCCAGCAGTTCCATTTTGCGGTCAATCGCCGCCTTTTCTTCCGGGGAAACTTTGGTGAACAGCCCCACCGTGCGCCCCTCCTTTGCCCTCACAGCACCGCCTCCTTTCGCGGGGTGCGCTCCATGCCGGACTGTACCGGCGCGGGCGGTTCATAGTTACGGAGTGCCTGACGGATAGAGGGTTTATGGCCAGCCGCCGCAGCGGGCATCGGCACAACCGGCGCGGGTTCTCCGGCGTCCTCCAAATCAGGGCTTTCTTCAACCTCCTGCTCCTGCTCATCCTCCTTTTTGTCCGGTCTGGACAGCTCCCGGTTAAGCTGGTTTAAGCGGGCGGATTTTTCCCGCAGTTCTTCTTCTTTTGGGAATGGCCGGTCGGCTTCTTCTAACAGTGACGGCTTCTTCTGCGCGGAGCGGTTCAGGCTTTTCCCGGCATACTCGGCAAAGGCGGCGTTCAGCGCGTCCGCGTCCCGTGCCTTGAAAAAGACAAGGTATTTCCCTTGCGCCGGGTCTTTTTTCAGCGCAAAGCCCACCCCGTATTTCCGCGCCACACGCTCAAAGGACTTGATATTTTTGCCGGTGATCTCGATGTTTTGAACACCTGCGCCCTGGCTTACAAGCTGCTTCACGGTCTGCTTGCCGTGGTGGATTTTGGGGTTTTGGGCCTGCGCCAGATACTTCCGAATGGCCCATTTCAGCAGGCCGGCGGTCAGCCTGCCGCCTGCTTTGCCGACCTTGATGGTGAGAGCCACCGATTTTTCGCGTACTTCATCCTGCATGGTAAAACCTCCTCTCTTTGCAGGCTGGGACTAAACTGGTGTGCGCTAAGGCGGAACCAGCAGGCGGCGGAGCAGGTATTTCATGCGCCGGCCTCCTTTCCGCCCCACTTGGTCAGCACCACGGATTCGCCGCTTGCCATGCCGCCCCAAAGCCTGCCAGCGGTTTCGGCAAACTCGGCAGGCGAAGCGCAGATGTGGTCTGCCCCCAGCATCATAAACTCGCCGGGGCTGGCAAAAAGGCGCTGAAACTCGGCTTGCCGGGCAGGGGAAAGGGAGCAGAAGCCCTCCCCGTCTGAAAGCCCGCACATCAGGAATGTACCGCTGATGCACTCGTTCACAAAGGGATTGCAGCGGTTGGGCGGCAGTCCCTGGCGGCTGGCGTCCTCGTTGTAGAGCAGCATGACCCGCTGGGGTAGGAAACAGCCCATTGACAGCTCACCGCCAACAAGCTGTGAAAAAGTTTCCAGCGAGTTATCCACCCGCGCCGGTCTGGGCGGTCTGCCCGGTTCCACCACCAGAATGTTGATTTCATGTTCCATGCAAAAGTCCTCCTTTGGTTTGATTGATGTATTGCAAAGCGCCGGGCGGCTTAACCGTCCAGCAGCCCGTGCGCCATATCGTGGCTGACAAGGGATGTGTAATACTGCCCCATCGTGACGGGGGCGTTGTAGAGTGCTGCCAGCGTGTATGCCTTGATATTGCCAATCTTGGCAGTATTGCTTTTCAGGCTGTCCATGACGTAGCCAATATGTTCGCTGTTCAGCTTCAGGAACCGGCTTTTGACAACCTCGGTGGGTACTTCCTGCCCGCAGATACGGACAGATTCCCGTGTGGAGCAGCAGATTTCAAGCATTAACTCCACATAGCCGTCCAGCAAGTCCTTGTCCTAGGGGTTCCGTTCCAGAAGAATGTCATAGTCAATATTTTCTAAAATCAGTTCGCGGTAGCTTTCCATCTCATCCAATCCCATCCTGCGCGGAGCGCGTTTACCAGCAGGGGAAGAAACCGCTGAGGGGGCAGGGGGTGTGATGGATAGATCCGTATCGCTTTTTTCAGTTTTATTTATATCAGTATTATTAGGGGCGGAAATTCCGCACTCTTGACCGCTGGTTTTCCGTCGTGCAGACTGCGGTTTTTCAGCAGTCTTGACTGCGGCACTGTCAAGCGGTCTTGACTGCTGGTTTTCCGCAGTCTGAACCGGCGCAGAGTGTTCCGGCTCCAGAATGAAGTTCTTAACGTAAATCCGGGCGGGGTGTCCCTGGCCCTGCTTTTTCCGTTCCACAAGGCCGATGCCCTCCAATTCGCGGAACAGCTTCGTCGCCTTGTCCTTGCCGCAGTCCAGCATGGCCATGACTTCCTCCTGGGTGAAGTAGAGGAACACGCGCCCGTTATCGTCCAGCCAGCCATTGCGGGCAGACAGCCCCATGCGGTCAAGCAGCAGGCCATACAGCACCTTTGCTTCCAGCGATACGCCCTTGTAGCGGCGGTCGGTCAAAAGGATTTTCGGGATGCGGTAGAAGCTGTACTGGTCGGCTTCATTCCCGTAGTAGTAATTCAGATTCAAAGTTTCCGGCATTTTGAAAGCCTCCTGTCTAACTGAAAAAAGCCCCGGTAATCTACGTCACCAGGGCAGAGTTATCTATAACAAAAAAAGCCGCGCAGTAGCTGAACATCCGTCAGTTACTGTGCGGCTGATATGAATTAAAATCGGTATTACCGGGTTGCTGCCCGTTTGTCCTTTATGTGAAATGGTTCCTTATCACCTCCCAGTCTGCCCCCACCAAAGGGCGTATTGTAATGGAAAAAGAATGGTGGCAAATCCGAAAATCCTCTCTGATTAAGATTGCTCATGGATTTCTTTACTTTCAGAAAACAACAACATATAGTATTGTATACATTATTTGTTTCTGTATTTAGTGTCATATGCGCGCTTTACAACACCTGAGCAACCTTGGTAATAATGGGTTTTCCGATTTGTCCTTATTATACCGTAAGGGCATACCTATATCACCAACTTGCTGTATTCCGGTGTTGACCCTAAGACGGTTCAGTACCTTGCCGGACATGAAAATAATGCTGCCCGTGTTATAATATGTTACAGGAAACAACCGTGTTACAAGGTGGAAAGCCTCCCGCCTTTCTGAAAGCGGCAGCCGCCGCGTTGCCGTTCGGCAATATCCCGTCATGGGAAATACAGGAAGAGGGAGGTGGTGCAAATGAGTACATATGAAGTGCCTAGTACATCGTTGCATTAATTCGCGAGTAAACCGCACTCGCTATCCGCGCCCTCTGCACGCCTGCGAAGCTAGCCGTAGACTCCACTACGCCGTCGCTTCGCAGACGCACAGATGACACGAATATCAAGCGCTTTTTACTCGCGAATTAATGCAATGATGTACTAGTGCTCTATCCGGCTGTTTTCAGGCGGCACATTTCTCATAGCGCTGCCTGCCTATATAGATAGGGGAAACAGGCGAAAATAAATAAGCCTACCTTGTACTTGGCCGAGTCCGGGTAGGCTTAACGCATATCATGTAGGCTAACCACTTTGTGGGCAGTTGCTTTCCTTATGTCTATAATGTAGCACATTGGGCAGAATGATTCAAGCAATTTTATCCTTTAGATTTCTTCCCCTTTGACCTTTGGCCGTCGTCACAGAACAATTTCTTGCTTTTTCCCCACCCATATGATAGGATATAATACAATATCGAGTAAAGAGCATCCGGTGCCGCTGTCCGTTATGCGGGCAGGGGGTAAGGAATGGTTAAGAAATAACTTTTAATATTGCTTGTCGTTTTCTCCGGCAGCACTATTTAACAGTTATTTCTTAACCGTTCTTAAAAGGGAAACAGGTGAAAGTCCTGTGCGATCCCGTCACTGTAAGCCAGGAGCGCATGACCTGAGTTTGGAACTAGGAGAACAGTCACTGATCGGATTTCCGGTTGGGAAGGCGGTTATGCGTGAAGAGAGGCAAGCCAGGAAACCTGCCGGCTGTTGGTATGGGAACAGTAAAGATCCGGATCACGAGGAATTGATTGTACCGGTCAGCGGTGTTTTTGGGACGGCATGTTTCAGGATGCGCTGATTTCTGACTCAGACGGCAAACAGTGATTAGAAGGCTCTGTAGGAGGCGGCTTTTGCAGGCTTATTCTGCTGTGGCAAAAACTGAGGGTTTGGTCTTTGCTGATCACTTATAAGAATTGTAAGGTATACCATTGCCGGCTGTTCGACATAATTTCAGATTTGGATTTCTGTGCCTGTATGAATCGGATACCCGATAAATATAATGCAGGGCAGCGGAGGAGATACGAAGCGTATCCGGCTGCGAAGGAGGAAAGAGAAGATGAAATTAAGACGCGTGGCAGTGGTATTTGTAACTGCGGCTTTATCGGCGGCTGTGCTGGCAGGATGTTCCGGCGGGAGCAAACCGGCGGGCGCTGTGGCGGAGACAGAGCCGCAGGGCGGCGGGGGACAGACGGAAACGGCGGCTTCCTCAGAATCCGGCGGCTCCGGGGAGACGGCTTCTGTGGGGGAGACAGAAGGCAGCGCAGACGAAGAGAATTATGAGACGGGGGATGCTACCTTGGATAATCCGAGAAACCAGGACGGGATTGGCGAGAATGAGCTTTTGGCGGTGAGCTTTGGGACAAGCTATAATGACAGCCGCCGCCTTTCGATCGGCGCGATTGAAGAGGCGCTTGAGGATGCAATTCCGGAATATTCGCTCCGAAGGGCGTTTACAAGCCAGATCATTATTAATCATGTGAAGTCCCGCGACGGGGTGACGATTGATAATGTGGGCGAGGCGCTGGAACGGGCGGTGGAAAACGGAGTGAAAAACCTGGTGATTCAGCCCACGCATCTGATGAACGGGCTGGAGTATACGGATCTGGTGAATGAAGCGGCCGAATATGCGGATGCGTTTGACAGGATTGCGGTGGGAGAGCCCCTTTTGTCGTCGGATGAGGATTTTAAAGCCGTCATCCGGGCGCTTGCGGAGAGTACGGCGGAGTATAACAATGCGGATACGGCGGTGTGCTTTATGGGACACGGGACGGAGGCAGAGTCGAACCAGGTGTATACACGGATGCAGGACATGCTCGCCAGGGAGGGATTTGCAAATTACTTTGTCGGGACTGTGGAGGCGGAGCCGGATGTGCAGACGGTTTTGAAGGCAGTCCGGGCCGGAAACTATAAGAAGGTGGTTCTGGCGCCTCTGATGATTGTCGCCGGGGATCATGCGAATAATGATATGGCCGGGGATGATGAAGACTCGTGGAAAAGCGTATTTGAAGGGGCCGGATATGAGGTATCATGCCTGCTCAGCGGTATCGGGGAGCTGGAGGCAGTGCAGCAGATCTTTGTGGAGCACGCCCAGGCGGCGATCCGCAGCCTGGAAGGCCGGGAGTAGAAGCGATGGGGAATTTTGGAAAAAGGGCGCTCCCAGCCGTATTGTCTGCTGTGGGAATCAGCATCGCGGCGGCGGGATGCGGCAGAGGAGCGCCGGTTTCTGCGGATGTGGATACAGTGGAGACAAAGGCGGAGACGGCGTCCGCTGCTGTCCGGTGGGCGGATTTGAAGCCCGTGGGCTCAATGGAGCTTTTATATGCCGATCAGTTTTCCGTGGATTACTATGAAAATGGCTATGTACTGGCGGAAATTCCGGAGAGCGGCCGTTACCTGGCCGTGCCGGAGGGCGCGGCTGTGCCGGCAGGGCTTCCGGAGGATGTGACAGCGCTTTGCCGGCCGCTTGATCGCATCTATCTGGCGGCCACCTCTGCCATGGATCTGTTTCGGAGCCTGGACGCGGTGGATCAGATTACGCTGTCCGGCACGGATGCGCCGGGGTGGTATATCGACGAGGCGAGAGAGGCGATGGAAGAGGGGCGGATGCTTTATGCCGGCAAATACAGCGCTCCGGATTATGAGCTGATTCTGGAGAACGGATGTAATCTGGCGGTTGAATCTACGATGATTTACCATGTGCCGGAGGTAAAGGAGCAGCTTGAGCGCCTTGGTATCCCGGTGCTGGCAGAGCGATCGAGCTATGAGAGCCATCCTCTGGGCCGGATGGAATGGATCCGGCTTTACGGAGCGCTTTTAGGCAGGGAGGAGCAGGCAGAGGCGCGTTTTGCGGCCTGCGTGGACGCGCTGAAGCCGGTGATGGATCAGACGCCTTCCGGGAAGACCGCAGCTTTTTTTTATATCAGTGCGAACGGGGCGGTGAATGTGAGAAAGCCCGGGGATTATGTGGCCAGGATGATTGAGATGGCCGGAGGGCGTTATGTCCCTCAGGTGTCCGCAGAGGAAGAAAACGCGCTGTCGTCTGTGAACATGCAGATGGAGGCATTTTATGAATCAGCGAGGGATGCGGATTATATCATTTACAACAACACGATTGACGGGGAGCTGGATTCGCTTGCAGAGCTTCTGGACAAAAGCAGCCTGCTTGCTGATTTTAAGGCCGTACGTGAAGGACATGTGTGGTGTACGGGCAAAAATATGTTTCAGGAGAGCATGGGACTGGGGGATATGATACTGGATATTCACCGGATGCTGAGCGGGGACGGGCCGGATCCGGGAGAGATGACGTATCTGCGCCCGTTAAAATAAAGGAGTGACTGGACGGATGAGAGGAAAGGCGGCGGGGAAGCTTGCGTGTTCCTTTGCTTTTTTAGGCGTGCTCCTGGCTGCATTGTTTCTGGCAGGCTTACATTACGGCAGCGTCCGCCTTTCGGCGGGGGAGATCCGGGCGGCTCTGTTTCAGGGGACGGGAGATTCCGGCGCGGCGGGGCGCATTGTCCGGGATATCCGGATGCCGCGCATTCTCGCAGCCGCGCTGCTGGGAGGCGCGCTGTCCGTGTCGGGCTATCTTTTACAGACCTTTTTTGCGAATCCCATCGCAGGGCCGTTTGTGCTGGGGATTTCGTCAGGGGCAAAGCTTTCCGTATCCCTGCTGCTGATTGTGTCTGTGGAAAAGGGCATTTTTACGGGATCCGGCGCGATGATTCTGGCGGCCTTTGCGGGCGCGCTGGTTTCCATGGGCTTTGTGCTTGCCCTGTCGGGCCGGGTCAGGAGCATGTCGGTTCTCGTCGTCTGCGGGGTGATGCTCAGCTATGTGTGCTCAGCCATAACGGATTTTCTGGCGGCCTTTGCTGACGACGCGAATATCGTGAACCTGCATAACTGGTCCATGGGCAGCTTTTCCGGGATTTCGTGGGAAAATGTGCGCGCTATGGCGGTTGTGGCCATGGCGGGGCTGGCCGGCGCCCTTGCCCTGGCAAAGCCGATCGGGGCGTACCGCCTGGGGGAGGCGTATGCGCAGAGCGTGGGCGTAAATATCCGGCGCTTCCGGGTGTGCCTGGTGCTTCTTTCGAGCATTCTTTCCGCCTGCGTGACGGCCTTTGCAGGCCCTGTTTCGTTTGTGGGGATCGCGGTTCCCCATCTGATGAAAGGTCTGTTTCGGACAACGGGGCCGCTTGTCATGATTCCGGGCTGCTTTCTGGGCGGCGCGGTCTTCTGCCTGCTCTGTGATCTCATTGCAAGGACAGCGTTCGCCCCCACAGAGTTAAATATCAGCTCCGTGACAGCCGTGTTTGGCGCGCCGGTGGTGATTTATCTGATGCTGCGCGGGAGCCGCGCGCGCGGCGGGAGGGAGGCGTGATGGGGCGTGATTTGCTGCGGGCGGAGCATATGACGGTCGGGTATGGGAATGTTCCGCTGCTTAGCGAGGTTGAGCTTCATGTAAGGCAGGGGGAGATTGTAACGCTGATCGGCCCCAACGGAGCGGGCAAATCGACTATTCTGAAAAGTATAGCCGGACAGCTCCGCCTGCTGGGCGGCAGCGTGTATCTGGGGGAAGAAAGCCTCGCATCCCTTTCACCCGTAAAGGCGGCGAGGCAGATGGGCGTTCTGACAACGGGGAATATACGGCCTGAGCTCATGACGTGTGAGGAGCTGGTGGGGTGCGGCCGTTATCCCTATACCGGCCGTCTGGGAATCCTTTCCGGGGAGGACTGGGACAAGGTGTACGGGGCTATGGAGCTGACGCATACGCTTGATCTGGCGGGACGCCGGTTTGACAGGCTCAGCGACGGGCAGAGGCAGAGGATCCTTCTGGCCCGCGCCATCTGCCAGGAGCCGAAGGTGCTTGTGCTGGACGAGCCGACCACATTTCTCGATATCCGCCATAAGCTGGAGCTTTTAACGATCTTAAGGGAGCTTGTGCGGAATCGGGGAATCGGGGCGGTTATCTCCCTGCATGAGCTTGATCTGGCTCTGCGGCTGTCAGATTACGTGGTCTGTGTGGACGGGGATCGCATCGGACGTTTGGGGCCGCCGGAGGAGATCCTCACATCCTCTTATATTGAAGCGCTCTATGGGATCGAAACCGGAAGCTATGACGCCCTTTTGGGAGGAGCGGAGTTCTCTCCTGTAAAGGGGAAGCCGAAGGTGTTTGTCATAGGTGGAAACGGGAGCGGCATTGCGGTTTACAGGAGGCTGCACAGGCAGAATATCCCGTTTGCGGCCGGGATCCTGCATGAAAATGATATCGATTACTCAGTCGCAGGGGCGCTGGCCGCAGAGACGGTAACAGAAGAAGCGTTTGAGCCGATCCGCGAGGAGACGTACAGGAAGGCGGAGAAGCTGGCGCGCTCCTGTGAGGAAGTGATATGCTGCCTCACAGAATTTGGGGCGATGAATGAGGCGAACAGGAGGCTCGCACAGATAAAAATTTAACAGGAGGTCTTGTATTCCTCTGAAAGGTGTGCTAGGATTCTATATGAAATCGATCACATAATAAGCTGGAATTTACAGTAAAAGGAGAGGAAGGTAATGATGAAAACGGGTTCAAAAAGCAAGGCGAAAGGAGAGATTTACGAGGCGCGGTTCTCACGTCATTTTGAGGAGCTGAAATGGCTTTATACGGAGCTTTATGACAACAGCTCCATGTTTGCTGAGCTGTGCGATCAGATGCGCCGGTATTACGCAGAGCGGGGCGAAGCGCTGAAGGAGTCGGATGAAAAGCGGGAACAGCATCCGGACTGGTATAAACGGAACGATATGCTGGGCATGATGCTCTATATCGACAATTTTGCCGGCACGATCAGGGGCGTGGAAAAGAAGCTTGATTATCTGGAAGCGTGTAATGTGAACTATGTGCATCTGATGCCGTTTCTTGACACAGTAGAGGGACGCTCGGACGGCGGCTATGCGGTGGCTGATTTCAGGAAGGTGCAGGAGAAGCTGGGAACCATGGAGGATCTGGCCCATTTGACGGCATCCTGCCACAAAAGGGGAATCAATATCTGCATGGATTTTGTGATGAACCATACCTCGGAGGATCATGAGTGGGCAAAACGGGCGCGCCAGGGGGACGGGGAGTACATGAGCCGCTATTTCTTCTTTGATAATTATGAAATTCCGGCTATGTATGAGAAAACGGTTCCGCAGGTATTCCCCACGACGGCACCGGGCAATTTTACATGGCTTCCCGACGCGGGACATTTTGTGATGACCAGCTTTTACCCGTATCAGTGGGATTTAAATTATAAAAACCCCAGGGTGTTTAATGAGATGATGTATAATTTCCTCTACCTCGCCAATCAGGGAATTGACATTATCCGTATCGACGCGGTTCCTTATATATGGAAGGAACTGAATACCCAGTGCCGCAACCTGCCCCAGGTACATACGATTGTGCGTATGATGCGCATGATTTGTGAGATTGTGTGTCCCGGCGTGCTGCTTTTGGGCGAGGTGGTGATGGAGCCGGAAAAGGTGGTTCCGTATTTTGGAACCGTTGAGAAACCGGAATGCCATATGCTTTATAATGTGACAACTATGGCGACGACATGGCATACGGTGGCGACACGGGATGTAAGCCTGTTAAAGAAGCAGCTTGATATTGTAAACGGCCTTCCCAAAGAATATGTGTTCTTAAATTATCTGCGCTGCCATGACGATATCGGCTGGGGGCTGGACTATGGGACTCTGATGCAGGAGGGCATTGGGGAGCGCTCCCATAAGAAATATTTAAACGATTTCTTCCAGGGCTTTACGGAGGGCAGCGTGAGCCGCGGAGAGCTTTACAATGCGGATCCGGTCACCGGGGACGCCCGGTTCTGCGGGACGACGGCATCCATGTGCGGAATTGAAAAGGCCGGCTTTGAGGGCGATCCGGAGGCCATGGAGAAGGCGATCCGCTTTGATGTGACGCTGCACGCATATATGTTTATGCAGTCCGGCATTCCGGTTCTCTACAGCGGCGACGAGATCGGGCAGGTAAATGACTATACGTACAAGGAGGATCCGAACAAGGCGGCGGATTCCCGCTACCTGCACCGCGGCCCGATGCGCTGGGAGCTGGCGGCGCAGATAAAGGATCCGGATACGGTGGAAGGAAAGCTATTCCCGCGCCTGAAACGCCTGGAGGAGATCAGGAAAAGGGAGAAGGCGTTTGTATGCGATGCGGATACATGGACGATTGAGACATGGGAGGCTTCCGTTCTGTGCATTGGACGTCATTATGAAGGCGAGACGATCATCGGGCTCTTTAATTTCAGCGAGTTTGATAAGACCGCATGGATCGATGAGGGCGGGGAGGAATATGAGGAATTGTTTACCGGCGCGCATATGCAGCCCCGCGGAGTGAATATCCCGGCGTATGGTTTCTACTATTTAAAAAAGAAATCGTGAAAAACATTTGATGAAAGCGTCCTGGCATGATACACTTACAGTAGATTCCGGAATCCGGCCTGCAGCCCGGCAGGGGTAGAAAGGATTCCGGAACGCGTATGTCTGCCGGGGCGTTTTTTGCGCAGGCTGACATGACAGGAACCGTGCGAAATGCCAGAACAGCAGCGGTTCCTTCGCCGCCGCGCATATGGGGCAATTGGGGAAAGGCGCGAAAGGCAGATAAAAATCGCCCGTCTGGCGGGACATGCACAAGAATCGGTAAGGGCCCGGATTGGCCTGAGCTCTTACAAAAAGCGGGCAAAGAAAGGAAACCAGAGTGAATGAGTGACAGGAAAATGGCAGTTCTCATTGACGCGGAAAATGTGTCGGGCCGGTATGTAAAATTAATTCTGGACGAGGTCAGCAATTACGGCACGGCGACGTACAAGCGTCTGTATGGGGATTTCCAGAATTCGAGCGTAAAGGCATGGATGAAGAATCTGCAGGATTATGCGATTACGCCGGTATTTCAGTACAATTATACGCAGGGGAAGAATGCGTCCGATTCGGCGCTGATCATTGATGCAATGGACATTTTGTATTCCGGAAATGTGGACGGCTTTTGCATTGTGACTTCGGACAGTGATTTTACAAAGCTGGTCATGCGGCTGCGCGAGTCGGGCATGACGGTTTTGGGAATGGGGGAGAGGAAGACGCCGAATGCCCTGGTGTCAGCCTGTGAGAGCTTTAAATTCCTTGATATTCTGTACAATGACGGGACCGGAGGCGCCGCGGCTGTCCAGCAGGGGAACGCATCCGAGGAGAACGCGTCTGAGGCTTCGTCGTCCTCAGCCAGAAAAGCCGCGCCGGAAGGAGCGGAGATGCCGGACAGCGCGGAAGGGCGCAAAAAATCGGCCGAAGCCGCGAATGGCGTCAGCAGCATTCCGGATATCAGCGAGATGGAAAAAGAGATCATTTCCATTATCAACACCAATGCAGGCGAGGATGGATGGGTGGATCTGTCGGAGCTGGGGGACAGCCTGCCCAAGCGCGTCCCGGGCTTTGACCCGCGCAATTACAACTGCTCCAAGCTGAAACAGTTTATCGAGCTGTTCGATTCCGTGGAGGTGCGCTCGGCGAGGAACCCGCATAATAAGATTCTCTCCATTATTTATGTCCGCGTAAAGCAGGAGGAGGAAGCGCCGGTTCAGATCCGGCAGAAGCGTAAAAAGCGCCGCCGCAAGCAGGCCGGGGAAGCGGGATGAGAAGAAGGGCTGACCGGAAGGAAGGCGTCTGAAAAACATCGGAAAAGGCATCTGAAAAAAGGAGCGGCAAAAACAGGAGGATGGCGGAATGACAAAAGAAAAACTGGCGCTGGAAGTGATTGAACGGCTTAAGAAGGAGTATCCGGACGCGGGGTGTACCCTGGATTATAATCAGGCGTGGAAGCTTCTGGTGAGCGTCCGCCTGGCAGCCCAGTGTACGGACGCAAGGGTTAATGTGGTCGTAAAGGATTTGTATGAGAAATATCCGGATGTAAACGCTTTGGCCGACGCTCCGGTTGAGGAGATCGAGCGGATCGTAAAGCCCTGCGGTTTGGGCCACAGCAAGGCGCGGGATATCAGCGCATGCATGAAGCTTCTGCGCGACAAGCACGGCGGCATGGTTCCGGATGATTTTGACGCGCTTTTAAAGCTGCCAGGCGTGGGAAGGAAGAGCGCAAACCTGATCATGGGCGATATATTCGGCAAGCCGGCGATTGTCACGGATACGCACTGCATCCGCCTTGTCAACCGGATTGGCCTGGCGGACAACATAAAGGAGCCGAAGAAGGTGGAGATGGCGCTGTGGAAGCTGATCCCAGGGGAAGAGGGCAGCGATTTCTGCCACCGGCTCGTGTACCACGGCCGGGATGTCTGTACAGCGCGGACAAAACCGCGGTGCGATGTGTGCTGCCTGCGGGATGTCTGCGCTAAAAACGGCGTTCCCGGGCAGGATTAGAGCGGCGCTGCCGAAGAAAAGTCAGGCGCGCTGTTCACAGGTTATTTTCGGACAGTTCTTACATAAAAAGGAAATCCGCAGCGCAGGAGGAATATAATATATAGTGATAAAGAAGACTGCGGCTGCGAAGATGCCGGGGCCGTTCAGGCCGCCTGAACGGTTCAGGATACGGGAGTCAGGATAGCTGCAGGGAAATCGGATCCTGTATGGAAATTTATGTGGTAAAAGAGGGCGATACGATTGACCGTATCGCCGCGCTGTATGGAGTTTCCCCGTTATATCTGGCATGGGCGAACCAGATTGAAGCGCCCTACCGCCTGGCTGTCGGCCAGGCTCTTTTTGTCCCTGACGAGGGCCGGTCCGGAGGATGCGCCGGGGACGGCCTCCTGCGCCGTCCCCGGCGCGGGATCTGGATGGGAGGCTATGCGTATCCCTGGATTGACAGCGGGGTGCTGAGCGAAACATGTGAATATCTGACCAGTATTTCCGTGTTTTCATATGGTTTTACAGAAGAGGGGGAGCTGATTCACCCGCAGGAGGCGGGCGAGAGGCAGATCCTGGAGGAGGCAAAGCGCCGGGGTGTGATGGCGGAGCTGGTTCTGACGCCACTTGGCGCGGACGGCCGTTTTAACAATCATCTTGTCAGCACGCTGCTTGGCAGCCTGGAGGTTCAGCAGCGGGTGATCCGCGCGGTTTGGCAGGAGGTCCAGCAAAAGGGGTACGGCAGCGTGGATGTGGACTTTGAGTATGTGCTGGCTGAGGATCGGGATCGGTATGTTGAATTTGTCCGCCGGCTGCGCACGGTGATGCATGTCTTTGGAATCCGCGTGACTGTGGCGCTGGCGCCAAAGACGTCCGGGGAGCAGAGAGGGCTTTTGTATGAGGGGATGGATTACCGCGGGCTGGGGGAGGCGGCGGACAGCGTGCTGCTGATGACGTATGAGTGGGGATATACATATGAACCGATAGCTTTATGGTAAAATATCCATTGATTTTACAAGCTTTTTGGGATGCGCGGATGCAAAAAGAAATAGAGTCCCCGATTGTATAGCCGTACATTCGGGGACTCGTCCTTTTTGCTCACGCAGAGCTATCTTGTCTTTTTGCCTATTGGCATTATAGCATATGCAAATTGAGATTGCAATATGCCCTGTTTGAAATTTTTTAATTTTGGATTCGATTTACAGGTCTTTTGGGATACGCGGATACAGATGGAGAAAAAAATTTGCTGTTTTCCCCTGCCCTTTTTTGTTTCGGGTTTCTTTCAGATAGTCAACCTTCTGTAAAACCTCCTTAAGCATTTTGTTCCGGGTGGGAGCGTCTTCAACGGTCCAGTAAACCTCTATCAGGCTTTTGACCTTGGGGATGAAGTCCTGCCGTGCTTTTTCTCTGGCTTTGGCATCGTCGTAGTCCTTTTTCAGGCGTGTCATTTCCGTCTCCAGGGCGCTCTTTTTTTCTTCAAGTACCCGCCGGCGTTCCTGGAAGGTCTTAATATCGTATACTCCCTGCTCCAGAAGATCAAAGGTATTAGAGAGCTGTTTCTCGGCCTGTGTATAATCCTGCAGGATATTTTTATAGGCATTTTCCCTGAAGGAAATGATGGACGCAGAATTTTTTGGCGTTTCCTCCGGCCACTCCAGCTCATATTTTGGTATCCACGAGGCAATACTGGCCAGCAGTTTCTTTTCGATCAGCAGAAGAGGGGCGGAGATATTGTTGCATTGTGTGTTGGGGCAGCGAAGTACGTGATAATTGGTCTTTGTGTTGCTGGAAGCCCTGGTCATCAGGGAACCGCATTTGGAGCAGAAAATCAGGCCGGACAGAGGGTTCTGAAGGGTATTGCTTCCATTCTTTGGGAGCGGCTTTTCGGTTCGGATGCGCTGGGCCTCTGCGTATTGCGATTCGGTTATGATGGACTCAAAGCGGCCCCGGACTTTCAGGCAGGCGTCGTCTTTTGGGCGGGTCTCTACGATCCGGCCGTCAACTATTTTTTTCTGTATCTTGCGCCAGCTCCATCGCTGAAAGCCGGCATAGACCGGGTTGCGAAGGATATCCAGTACAGATGAGGCGGACCATGCGCCGCCGCTCCGGGAGGGGATGCAAAGATGATTGAGCCGGTCCCGAATCTGATAGGAGCCAAGGGGCTGAAGGCTTCCGTCACTCTGCGCTTCTCCATGCGTATAGAGATGGTAGATCAGGCGTACTACCTTGGCTTCGTCCGGAACAATTTCCAGAACATAGCCCTTATTTTCTTTTTTCTTTACCTTTTCATAGCCATAGGGGGCAGTTCCTGAGATGTACCATCCATCCTGAAAGGCGGCCATTCTTCCGCGCTGAATCCGTCGGTTAATTGTTTTGTATTCGCGCCGGGACATGAACAGGTTGAATTCAAAATATTCCTCGTCAAATTCATTAGACGGATCAAAGGTCTTTGATGGGGTTATGATTTTGGTGTTGCTGAATTTAAAAGCCTCGGAAACGGTTCCCTGGTCCTTTGTATCGCCTCTGGCAAGACGTTCCACCTCCATCACCAGCACGCCTTCCCACTGGCCCTGCATGACTTCAATCAGAAGCCTCTGCATCCACGGACGGGCGGAAATCGTCTCGCCCGAAACGATTTCTTTGTAGACGGCGCCGACAGGGAGGTGCATCCGGGCGGCCAGCTCGGTGAGCGCTTTTTCATGGCGGGCCAGCGTTTCACCTTCCCCGCGGGCTTCTGATTCACGGTCGGCGCGGCTTTTTCTCAGATAAATCAGATACATGGGATCATCTCCTTGGAATGATAGCATATGCAAGTTGAGATTGCGATATGTCTTCGGAAGTTGCTGTTAAATCTTATGTCTGTTGTTTTTTATAAATTCCGTATAGTATTTTTGTGCTGGCTTTCTATCAAACGGATTTCTCCATTCTATAAAAGCAAATCAGCTATTCTAATATTCAAATCATCATAAATACAAGAAATGATAGTATTATCAAAGCTGTATTGGCCGGTCTTTTCATTACTTTGGAAATCATAGATGTTGACGGTACGGTTTATAGGATTTATGATCCAATATTCCCGTACGCCTGCGGATCGGTATTTAAAAAGCTTTATCCCGTAGTCCATACGTTCCGTGCTGGGGGAGACGATCTCAATAACCCAATCCGGGGCTCCATTGCATCCGTATTCATCCAGCTTATCTTTGTCACAAATTATGGAAAGGTCTGGTTCCACATAGTTTGTATCATCAGCATTTAGAAAGACCGCAAATGGAGCGGGATAGACTTCACAGCTACCATGCTTTGAATCAATATAATTTGTAATCGTTTGAGACAGGCGGTTTATAAGCTTTTGATGTATCCTCTTTGGAGGAGCCATATTATAGAGCTGCCCATCAATCAGCTCCGCCCGCTGTCCCTCGGGCAAAGCGTAGATGTCTTTGACTGTATAGATTTCTTTTTGTGTTAGCGCCATGGATAATCTCCTCTTTTCCTGATAAGTTTAATCATAGCTCCATAACAGTTTAATCACTGGTGATTTCATAAGGCTCTTCAAGTTTCCCGACAACCTTTCCCATACAAACGATATTATCGTATTCGGCTATCCGGATATTATCTGCGTCAGGATTGCGTGAGATTAATTCTGTCTCGCCGTATTCTTTGATATAGGCATTTCCGTTGACAACAAAGATCCCAACATCCCCCCGATTCATTTCAAGTTTCTGTGAAACCATTACATTATCCCCGTCGTGATAATCAGGTTCCATGGAATTGCCAGATACCTTAATCACATAATCCACAATTTCATTTTCAGGTGTGGCTGGGACGGATATTTTTTCAGTCGATTCATTCCCAAGGATGAATACCCCTGCTCCAGCAGATACGCTGTGGAAATATTCTGTCAGTCTGACATTGGTAATGGGGCGGGGCTGAATTTCTATAATAGTGGCGGTGGGGCTTCCAAGCGGTTTTTTTGTTAATTGAAGCTGTTTTACCCGCTCCGCTTCCCATTCTAACACTGTGTCTACATGGGATTGACTGCGGGGATCAAGAGTACGATACTTTTTAATATGTTCCATTTCTTTTAAAGTTATTTTAAATCCCATAGCTTTGCCATAGTCTGGATCCGTAACTTCTTCTTTTAACCAAAAATCTAAAGATGTATTGAAAAAAGAGCAAAGTCTTTTTACAGTAGGTAATTGGAGATTATCATATCCTCTCTTATACCAGTTATCTATGGTCGTATAAGGTATACCGCTGGCCTTTGATAATGAATTTTTATTATAGTTGTCTCTTTTCATTAGAAGATTTAGTTTTTCTAAAAAATCCATATTACACCACCTCTCTAAATGAAGAATAGCATATATGAGTAAAAAAAACAAGGAGTATTTTACTCGATTGAGTAAAAAAATGGTTGACAATAAACTCCTATGAGTGTATTATAATAATATAAATCACTCATAGGAGTAAATAAGGGGTGATGAATAACACTCGGCACATTACAATAGAATAGGAAGTGAGAAAGATAGACAAGAAGCACAATAGAAGGATTATTTTCCGCAAAAATGGGTATTTTGGCTTGGAAAACAGATTTTTTATAATCAGATAAGGAGTTGCCCCGATTCCATGTGAAATCGGGGCTGGTGATTAAATACTATGCTTGTATTTTGGAGAGAAGAGCTTCCTGTAATACCTGTGAAAAATTTATCCCCATAGAAATGGCGCGGTCATTCAGCCATGACGGTATGGTTAAAGTCTTTTTTACCGCCTTCGTGTCCTTATACTGGTTAATGTCACAAGACACAAGGGAGGAAAAACCATCGTCCGTATGAATTGCAGAAATATCAGAGGGAGTGGCAATCGCTTTCTCCTGCTCCAATAGAGTGAGAAGATACGCGGCTAAAGCTTCCTGTGCCGCTTCCATGGTTTCATTGACAGAACTACCGTAGGTGTGGCAGCCCTCCAAATCGGGAAATTCAACCCAATATGAGTTCTCTTCTTTGTGGAAGATTGCGGGATACACAAACAGCATAAACATACCTCCTTATGGTTTAAGGAGAGGAGGGCTATTTCAGCCCTGTCTCCTTAAGAATACTATTGAGTAAGCCGATAGGAACATCTTTACCATGTAAGGGAACCACAGTAGTTTTCCCATCTTTTTGAAGAACATGATGGCTGCCGTTGATTCTGACTATGTTCCATCCATTTTTCTTCAAAAGCTTTAGCAGCTCTTTGTCTTTCATGTTCCACCTCCTTACAAAAATAGTATAACACGTATTACACGTATTGTCAAGGGAGGATTTAAAAATATAGAAAAAAGCAGGCAAGAGGATGTACCTGCATCAATCTTCAGAATTGTGTGAGGAGATTTTGTCAGATGTATTGAATGCTTTTTTATATTCGCCTAGGGAATTGATAAATACTTTTACAGCATCAGGTCTGCTTCTGACATTTTCTTGATTTCTGCAATCACCCTTTTTGCAGGGGATAATTCGGGAATATTGGCTTGGGTGCTATACCGGTCTCCGTCTCCAGTTAATATCCATATAATGATAATATGAAGGAGGTAGATATGGAAGGTAAAAATGAATATCGGGAAAAGATTGTTAGTAACTCCGCAGAATGGCACAGGGAAAAAATTGTAAATATTTTGGATAAAGTTAAAGATGTAGAATCGCTAAAGCGTATCTATGATTTATCAGAATATCTTTACATACACAGATAGGGGCGATTATACGCCCTTATCCCCCCTTTAAACTTTGAATTATTTTCTCAAGCATTTTCCATTCGTCCGTATCAAGCTTCGAGAATGCCTTGAATAGGTTTTTGGCGAATTCATTCTCCCCAGTCATGATAGCATCTATCCGGTTCATACAGTCGGAATCTAATTCCTCATACATGGGTTCTATGCCTTCTGTAAGCCATTGGTAACGGACCTTGAACTCCCGGCAGATAGCTTTAATTGTTTGCTCTGTTGCGGTATTCTTTCCGCTTTCTATATCACTGACCGAATTCGGTTTTAACCCTATTTGAGAACCAAATTCCTTTTGAGTTATATCTAATATCTCTTTTCTTAAATATCTAATGCGTTTACCTATAGATTCCATAGCCCCTCCTTTCTATTTGGATTATATCGTAGAACGACAAACAAGTCAAGAAAAAGTATTGACAAAATCCGTATAACGGTATACAATAATCGTATAACGAATAAAGGGAGTAAGGAAAATAAAAAAACAACCAGACGACCGCTATTACGAGCTTCTGGACGCATTGCATGAACAGGGCACAAAGATGGAGCCAAAAGAGCTGCGGGTTTTACATAAGGAGCTGATTAATACGGACGGTTAAACGGAGTTCCATTTATTAACCGATACCCAGAATTTCCATTATGTGTGCAAACAATGACGCTATTGCTTCTAATAGTTCCTTCAATACTGGATTGGTGTATACGTCATATCCTCCGAATAGTGCAATTACTGATATGATGGTGGGTATGGCAAATTTCCAGAATGAGTGGAAACGGTATCTTAAATACATTTTTCCGTTATCGCTTAGACGGTATCTGTTTTTAAAATGTGGCGATAGCTCAACCAAACCATATCTTCTTAAAAATCTACGGTTATCGCTAAGGGCATATTTAGAACTTGCGCCGAAGAAGCGTATTTTTATAAGTATTATATGCTCTGAAAATGAAAGTAATATATCTTTATAAGATAGGTTGCTCATGAAATTATCCTTTTATTTGTACTCGGCGCTGCACGCCTGTATAGAAAGGATACCACAAAACCATAATTTAAGAAAGGAGGTTCTACATGCCAAACGAAAAGAAGGAACTTATCATCAGGTCGATTGATGACTACAAGAAGCTTTCCGAAAAAGATAAAATGTACATTCTTGGCTATATGTATAGGGCTCTTATGGATTGTGAATCCAATAAGATGCAGTAGACGGAGTAGAGTTATCTGCCCCTCCAAAAAAATAAATTGATAAGGAGAGGTAGGAGTTTAGCATGAACGAAAACCCAATTTTAGAGCAGTTGAAGCGTGAAGCCCTTTACGCACAGTGTCCCTTTCCAGAGATCTACTGTATCAGACCTATGGAAAAGCACAGATGGCAAGGCAGCTTGAAGTTTTAACGCAATCAGAGTTCATGGAGATTAACCACATGACGGTATATTTCATGAATACAGACAGAGAGTATATAAGGAATTGCAACAGAAATTTTAGAGAGGGAAAAGCCTTAACTGAACCCCCTTTTCGGAATTGTGTACCCAGTGAATAAGGGCCTATAAATATGCAGAAAGATAGGGAGGATGACCTCCCTTGATTTTTACTATTAAGGTGACTTGGATTTTTCGGCTAATGAATTAATCATCTTTTTAACTAACTCGCGATCTGAATCATTGAGCAGACTATATTGCTGTGCAAGTTGCTTGACTTCATCATTAATATCTAATTCGCTGGTTACATCTGTAAACATGGGTTCAATACCATTGGTGAGCCAATCGAAATTAACATCGTACTCACGGCATATGTCACGAATAGTACGTTCGGTAATATTTCGTGTACCTTTCTCCATATTTGTAATGGCACCACCCGACATGTTAATAGCAGCACCAAAAGCACGGGTGGTAAGGTTTAATTCATCTCTTAATTGCTTCAAGCGTTCATGGATATTCATTGTTTTCACCTCCATGAAAGCACTATACCACAATTTGTTTTCAAAGTAAACAAAAAATATTGACAAAGCTTTCAAAGAATGATATATTGTTTTCAAAGAAATCAAAGAAAGGAGGAATATAGGTGACTGTACAAAAAGCAGAGGATGTAAAAGACACTGCATTGAAATTGGACGAAATTCGGACGCAGCATCCAGAAGATTACTTTTATTTGAAGGGTTGGATTCATTGTCTTTTGCAGAAAGCGGAATTGGCTGATAATCGACAGCGTAACCCGACAAAGCAACTCGTATAAACATACGCGAAAAGTAGTTCAAATATACAGTGGGAACACTTTTCCGAAAAGGGAGTTAGGATATGAACAGCCCCGCAATCCCCCAATGCAGATGGCCCAATTACAGAGGTAGGAGTGTAATATGGACGAAAACCCGATTTTTGAGCAGTTGAAGCGTGAAGCACTTTATGCACAGCGTTCCTTTTCCACGGAGCTATTGTATCAGACCTATGGAAAAGCACAGATGGCAAGACAGCTTGAAGTTTTAACGCAATCAGAGTTCATGGAGATTAACCACATGACGGTATATTTTATGAATACAGACAAAGAGTATATAAGGAATTGCAACAGAAATTTTAGAGAGGGAAAAGCCTTAACTTAACAGAGGGAAGGCTTAAGTAAATGACATTGTAGGAAAATCGGGAGATTGAGATGGAATGCTTGAATAATTTCAAAGATGAAACAGTGCTTCATTATTGCACAAAGCAGGAAATGGCAGAACTGTTTTATAGATATAAGGGTCTGGACTGGAAAATCGGGAATGAATGTGACATAAAGGAACTGACATCTGATATGGCAGGGTTTGGGACAGAACAGAGCCAGAGGGTAATAATTGATTATGACAGGAATTATGGTAAGTTCCTTGTCCGCAGAATTTATATGGATTATGGGGTATCCAACGATACCCCGTAAGATAAGTTCAGTATTTTAGATGGTTGCAAAGCGGGCAGGAATCATCTGTACATTCCGCGTGATGAGGGCATTGGGTTCTGTCGAAATTCTCTCCATAATCGTTGAAAGTGATGACTTCCGGATCGTCCGTGTAAGGGCACGTGCGCAAAGTTCCGCCGGAAATATAAGTTTTATCCATACAACTATTTCCTTTCTTCTATACTCAGCCCTGGCGGGAGCCTGTATATCCAGTATAGGGCAGATGTTTGAAAGCGGCAAGAGGAATTAATAACGGAATAGGAGGAGAATAAAAATGGAGAGTTTATTACTATTAGCATTTTCACTTATTGCATTAGGGATATCCATTACAGGAATTATTATAGATCGCCCCGTTCTGCAAAAAACGGGGCAGTGCTTAGGCATAGTAGTTTTACTTGCGATAATTTTTAAGCTCATTTTGCATAGCTAAGACGGCATCCTGGTAGGCGAGAGTAAGCAATTCAGAATCTGCAGAAGACTCTATTAAGAGCTTAACATAAAGAGAAAGTTTTGAACGAGTGTTTTCAGTTGACAGAAGAAAAGCTCGATTTAGCAGAGCATAAAGTTCAATGATCTTACTTTCTTCTGGAAATTTTGGAAAGTTACTGGTTGCATCCAATAGTTCCAAATATGCTTTAGATTTTGCATTGAAGAATAGTTCAAGCGATTTTAATCGATATTCTCCGTGCTGAGTAATAAGAGCTGTAAGTACCGGGGCAATGATAGCAGCCAGAGCTGTGATAAGAGCGACAATTAAAGTGATGTCCATAAATATGCGCCTTTCCTATATATTTGGTCATGGCAGTGGCCTGTACATCCAGTATAGGGCAGATAGAAGAAAATGGCAAGGGACATTAACAACGGGAATAGAGACAAAGGTACAACATTATTAAAGAGGGACAAGGAAAAAATGACAGAAAGAGTAACACCAAAAGAAGCGAAGCATATAGCAGAGCTTATTAGAAAAGTTATAAGTGTAATTGAAGAACCAAAATACACTTATAGAGAAGTTATATACACATTGTATGAGATTATAAGGAATTATGAAGAAAAAGGCCACGACCTTATGGAGAATACCAGTATCCAAAAGGTCGCGGAGTTTGGGGGGCTGTTATCTTAATTTACTATGAGGATATGATTGGACATATCCGAATTTTAAATTCAAGGCATATCATTAGCAATCGGTATCTTAGAAAGGCAGATTACATATATGCATATTGGAGAAAGAAGAGAACGTCAACTTAAAAACGAAGGCGTTCGCATTAAGATGATTGAGAGAAAAACAATGCAGATCATCGAGGAACTGAAAAAAGAAAATTATACATTACTTGAGGGCAGATTACTGGCAACAGAACTGAGCTGTGTTTTAACAGAGATGGAAAAACACAGCTCAAGGATAAGACTTTCAGAGATTAGTATAGCGTATTGAAAGTTCGTGTAAAAATAAACAACAGAGAGGCGATAGGAGACAAAAATGTATACTGAACATTGTAAAGAGATTGAGATGCTAAAGGCTGAAAATGCACAGTTAAAAAGAGACCAGGAATTTATGTTCCTGGTCATGGATATCGGATTGGAAGCTGTGGAACAGTGGGCCAGAGAGAATAGCCTGCTAATGGATGCCAGCGAAGATGTCCAGAAGAATCTTTCCTACAGGAACAACGAGGTCAGAGTATTTATTGAGAAGATCCGAAAAGCCGACCAGGATGCCCTTTTTAACCGGCTCATCGGACTTCTCGACAGACTCAAGAACCGCAAGGAGAGCGTTTAAGCGTCCCTGATCTAAGGCCGGTTTAGAATCAATCAGTTCTTTTAACTCAGAGAAAGATGCGCCTGTATTAAATGTGTAGCTGGTTCCGGATATTGCGGTTCCAACAAGGGAATTTGTAAGGGTTGCTCCGCTAAAGTTGAAGCTATTAGTGACCGGGGCGGGGGACGGGGTGTGATATCCGTTTTCAACGAATAGACGTCCTTTTTCAGTGATGGAAAGGCATAGGACTCCTGCCCCGTTCATGGGCTGGATGATGTATTCATTTTGAGTCAGATACTCAGCATCGTATAAAAGATCAGGGGATTCGAGCTCAATACATAAAGGTTTGGTTGAATTTTTTTGGAAATTATAAACTCGGGATAGTAGTTGTATACAGGATTGCGTCATACGGAGAGTTCCTTTCTTTAATAGGTTTGCGTGGAAGCTATGTAAAACAGGGGAGGTTGCTAAAAAGTGGTACTCATACTGGTTGGCATAGAGCTTAATTATATTGAAATGATACCAATAAAATAGTACCTATTAACCTCCTAAATTTTATTTAGTATATTATAGCAAAAAAATTTTGACTTATCTACTCAAAAGAATTTGATTTATCAGAAAGGAAGATAGAATGCGAAGTAACTTGAAGGAAGCCCGCCAAAAGACGGGCATGACACAGCAGCAGATGGCGGATAAGCTGGGCGTGGGACTACGACATTATAAGAAGATCGAGAGCGGAGAGACATTAGGGAGCATTGAAATGTGGGATATAATGGAAGATCTTTTCAGTGTTCATCAGAGGCAGCTACGGCAGATTTCAGAAAGTCATCCCGACAAAGCAGATAATCTGTAGAAACGTTCAGTATATCTGCTATCTTGACTAAGCCTTCGAGTGTTGGATTGGCATGGCCACTTTCATATTTTCTGTAATTTCGTATGCCTGTTTGAAGTGAATCGGCCATAAATTGTGCTGTAAAGCCCTTGGCTTTGCGAGTTTCGTTCAGACGCTGAGAAAACATAAGTACCTCCTAAAAAATATTGACAGTGCCATAATAATACACTATAATATCAATGCAAAACAGTGCCATTAAATGACACCATAAAGGAGGAACACTCATGGGAATTAGCAAAACAATGACATTGGAAGAGCAGATCGCCGCCCTACAGGCTCAAATGGATTTACTTATGCAAGCAAATAAACGCCCGCTTTCCCCCGCAAAACGGCTGGAAGAGATACGCAGGAATTACAGAGAACAGTATTTTGGTTCCTGGGAAGAGATGCGGAAAGGGGAAACGCAGTACGGCCCATCAGGAAAGAGTTATTCCGACTATGACACTATTATGCAGATTATATCCAAGACGTCAGGCTTACTGTTTAAGTATTCCCGGGGGCAGGCATCAAGAAGCGCGAGCTTGTCTGAGCTTGTGAAGACGGATGAGGACATGAAAGATTACGAGGTTATCTGCGAGGCGGCATGTAAGAGCCTGATGAATGGGATTAAACATTTTTCCGCGGCAAAAGCTGATTAAAAAAATGGAAACAGGTACAAACCGTTATTCATAAACTTAACGAGAGAGGAGGTACATATGGCAGTTGTTGATATCATTAAGGACGGGGAGACGACATTCATATTCCATGACGATTATTGTAAGGATACCACTCCGGAAGAGGTTGAGAGAACCATGAAGCGCATCGCGCAGATAGCGCTGCCGCAGGTAAGGGCGGCGCTGGCCAGGAAACAGAAGGAAAAAACCGGCTAAGGCCGGTAGCGTGGGACAGGCAATGTTATACCGATTGTGCAAAAGGGGGAAAACAGGTTGCGGATGTACTGTTTTTACAGGATTTTTAGGTATCCGCCGCGGCTGGGGCTTCGGTACCAGCCTCAGCACAGTAGGCTGGCTCATCCGATTGAGCGGCTCAGGAAAGAGAATGCCGCCGTATGGTCATTGGTGTGGCAGTTAGCCGGACTTTGCACCGTTCTGGCTATGCTCTCCGGGGCTGTAATCGGTATTCTGATTATACATCTTACATGAAGGGAGGCTGTTTTATATGACACTTGAAATGGCGATTGAGAAATATGAGAGGAAAAGGGAGCGCAGCGCGCGCCGGATGGAAGCTTACAGGAGGCTTGCAGGTTGGCTCCGGGAGCTGGAAGGATTAAGAAGCGGGGGGAGATGGATCCCGGTTGAGGAGGCATCTCCCGCAGGCCATGAAACATATAACATCACCTACGGGAACAGGACAGGCCTGCACTGCGATTCGGCTGTTTATAACCCGTCGCTTAAAAAGTGGTTCTGGGATGAGTCGGAGGAAACAGAGGTAGCGCGCCGTATCTATGCCTGGCGTCCGTTGCCGGAGCCGTACCGTCCTCCGGCGTACAGCATGGCAGCAGGTGAGGGAGAGGGGGAATGAGAAGATGAGCTATTACAGAGTCTGCCCCAGGTGCGGGGCAAACCTGGATCCGGAAGAGAAATGTGACTGCCGGAAGGAAAGGGAGGAGTGAATTGACGCAGAAAGAGAAAATTCAGATTCTCTTAATGGCAATCGAAACCAACATGGATCTTGCAGAGGGGCAGCGGGATATCATCCAGAAGTCGCTGACAGAAGGGCAGATGAAGATTGCGCAGGCGGAGGAAGCATATGAAAAGGCGGTAAAACCGTACCATTATTTCCCTGTGGAGCTGGTAAAAGAGGGCTTTGCATTCTGGAACCGCGGCGGTTTTTCGGAGAAGGAGATGAAGGGGGAAGCGGCTGTGGCAGCAGGCTGGGATCTGAGGCCCTTAAAGGTGATACGGACGATGAAGGAGCGCAATGGCCGCCATACGCAATGCCTGGTGTATCAGGGCTGCCTTCTGGCCGGGGCGGAGATCCTGCCGGGAGGGAACGAGTTTTTAAGCCTGTATCAGATCGTGGGCTTTGTCTGCCGGGAGAGCGGCTGCGAAGCGAAATGCCAGCGTCTTATTATGTCAACGCCGAAGACAACAGAATCTAAGATAGCAGTACCGGATTCCCGGCCCTATGGGAAGCTCCTGGAGGTCGCCGCGCGCATGGCGGGGACATCAGATAATGTTTCTTTAGAGTATGGGGTGTGGTAATCATGTATCATGTAACGGCAGAGATCAGGCGTGTGGCGGAGGAAGGGGACGGGACCCGCCTGGAAATCCGGGTTGATACGCCGCTTTCTGGGCTTATAAAGGAGCGGCATATTACGCATATTGCGGTCGGCCTGGAGGATGGGCGGCATATCACGCCGCTGCAGCTCCGCAAGGCGCATGCCATGATCCGCGATATCAGCGAACACACGGGCTATCCCCCGGAGGCGATGAAGCAGATCATGAAGATTGAACACATGATGCGCATCGGGGATTATGAGTATTTTTCGCTTGGGACATGTTCTGTCACGACAGCCCGGGAATTTATCAATACTTTGATGGAGTATGCCCTGCGGGAGGGAATTATCCTGGATGAGGAGGGGCTGAAGCGGACAGATGATATCAACACCTACCTCCTCCAGTGCATCCGTTACCGGAGATGCTGCGTCTGCGGGCGGGATGCGGATATCCATCATGTGGACGCCATCGGCATGGGCAACGACCGGCGCAGGTATGACGACAGCGCCCATCAGATATGCGCGCTGTGCCGGATCCATCATGGCATGGCGCATCAGATGGGCTGGCCCCGCTTCCAGGCCATGTACAAGGTCTATGGGATCCGGAAGTACCAGACAGAGGAAGCGGGGGACAGCGGCAGACGCCAGGGCAGGTATGGCGGCCCGGGGGAGGTTTGCGGGAAAGGAGGGAATACCGGTGGCAATTACATTTGACAGCATTGGAAATGGGGAATTGGCCGCGATGTTCCAGATGGAGCTGGCAAAGATAGGAAAGAACATTCTGGATCCGAACACGGATCCGGAGGCAGTCCGCAGTATGAGCATAAATATCCGGTTTAAGCCGGGGAAAAACGGGACGATTGCGTCGGTCTATGACATTAAGTCAAAGCTGGCCGGCCCTAAAAAGTCGGAAACCGTATTTTTGATAGGGCAGGACGCACATACGGGGCGGATTGAGATGTCAGAGTATGGCAGCAGCCGGATCCAGGTGGCGGCTTATGAACCTGTTCCGCCAGTGTCCGGGATGGAAGGGCCTGAACAGATGGTACAGGCCCCGGAGTTTGACCGGGAGACAGGCGAGATATTCCATAGTTCCGGAAAGCCGCTGGATTTACGGCGGATGGCAGCAGGACGGTAGGGATTCTTCCCGGACAGGGAGGACGACGATGAAGTTATTTTCACAGAAGGAGAGTAAAAGAATGGAAGGATTAAAGGAAGCGTTACAGTATACGGCTGAGCTGGCGAGGCAGAATGAAAAGACGGAGATAGTTGAGATCTGCGGGAAGACCTATGCAAACCGCAGTCTGACCCGGTATGACAGCGCAGAAAAGGCGAGAGCAGTGGAAGCGTCCACGTTATCAGCGATGGTTGATTATATCGAAAACCTGAGCGATGAATTTCCGGAGGGCCGGAAGATGATGATACATATCGTAAATCCGAAGGAGGTGCGCCTGATGTCTTCTCTGGATGAGGAGAGGAGCAGGGAGACGCTGTTTATTTCACAGGCTGAAACTTCGGAATACCAGTTTGGCAAATGGTATGATCAGGAGAATTTCATGATTGCCCTGCAGGCAAATTTCCAGCCGAACGATGATCTGGCGGCTGTGATGCGGATGGCCGGGAATATCGATAAAAAGAACGGCCAGACCTATTCCGACGACGGGGTGAGCCAGGTAGCGACCATCACAGTAGGCGTGGCGTCAAAGGCAGACGCGCTGGTACCGAATCCGGTGGAGCTGGTGCCATACCGGACCTTCCAGGAGGTAGAGCAGCCGGCAGGCAAATTCGTCTTCCGTATCGGGGATAAGGATGATCCGGCCTTTAAGATTGTGGAGGCCGAAGGCGGCATATGGAAGAATGAGGCGATTGAGCATATCAAGGAGTATTTCCAGAAGCATATACCTGAAACGCTGTCCGGGCGGATAGTAGTAATTGGGTAGGAAAAAGAAACCGGCCTCCTAAGCGGCAGTTAATATATCACGAAACCTTTAAATGCCATTGGGTGAAATGGGGCGGAGGGCAGAAAACGGCCTTCTGTCCCTTATGAAAGGCTGAAAAGAACGGCAGTTCAGGCAATATGAGCTGTTGCGGGAAAGAGAAAGGCAGGTACAGGCCGCATGACTACATATATCGATTTACTCAACTCCTTTTATGCTAGGCTCCAGTGCAGCCATATCACGAATAATGGGCAATTGCTGTATTATACCCTGCTGGCGATTAATAATAAGGCTGGCTGGGCAGAGTGGTTTCCCCGGACGAATGTGAGCATTAGCAGCATGATGAGAATCAGTGAGAAGACGTTTTTAAACGCGAGGGAAGAGCTCATACAGCTTGGATTGATTCGTGTCATTGCATCGAAAAAGAGGGGCGAGTGTACAAGATATCATATTGTGGATCCGGCAGGCAGCAGAGAGGCGGCCTGTGCGGGCGCCTGCGCGGAGAAAGTGCGGCCGTCTGAGCAGCACGCAGGGATTACGGCGGAAGCTGTCTCTGAGGCAGAACGGAGCGCTGCTCCGTCATCGGCGTGCGTTGCAGAGGAGAAAATGGCGTACAGTACAGAGGCGAAAGAGGATACATTGGAGATTCCGGCGCAGGATTCCGTACAAACTTCAGCACAAAGTACCGCACAAACTCCAGCACAAAGTACAGTACAAACTCCAGCACAAAGTACAGTACAAACTCCAGACATAATAAGACTAAGACTAAAAGACAATAAAAAGAGTATGTCTAACGACATACCAGAAAAGCCGCCGGAACCGAAATACGGGGCCGGTTCCTTTGAGCTGCGCTGTGTAGAACGTCTGATTGATTCCCTGAGACGGCAGTACCCAGGAGCAAAGACACCTGAAACGGCTGCATCCAGGGAGAAATGGGCGGATGAGATCGAGCGCATGAAGCGCCTGGATAAGCGCAGCGAGGAGGAGATTCTGGAGGCGCTGGAGTATGCAACTACGAATCCTTTCTGGCAGTGCAATATCCGGAGCGCAAAAAAGCTGAGGGAAAAGTGTGAGACCTTAATCCTTCAGGCCAGAGGGAGACAGGGGCAGCAGGGGAAAGCCCCGCCTAAAAATCGGTTTCACAACCTGGAGGAGCATGGCTATGACTATGACGCGATGGTCTGGGACATGATGGGAATGAGAGGGAGTGAGGTGAAATGAAAATGCAGGATCATGCGATAACGTTCCAGGAGCAGCAGGACAGGGAGATGGGATTGTTGTCTCCGGAAGGTAGCCTGGAGGGCGCGGAGGCATGTATTTCCCAATGCCTGAAGGAGGCGGCCCGCAATGTGATAGCGGTGGGGTATTACCTGAAACACATCCGGGATAACCGGCTTTTTGAAGCGGCGGGATATCAAAATATCTGGGAGTATGCCCGGGAACGGTATGGGTTCAGCATGTCCACTGCCTCCCGGTACATGTCCCGGAATGATAAGTTTTCCGCAGGGGGCAACAGTCCGGTTCTGGATGAACGCTACAGGGGTTACGGAAAAGCGCAGCTTCAGGAGATGCTGAGCCTGGATGAAGAGCAGATGGAAAGGATTACGCCGGATATGACTGTCCAGCAAATACGTGAGTTGCGCAGAGAAAAGGAGGTTCCGTATGTAGAGATTCCGGGCCAGATGAATATCGCAGATTTCCCCGCCGTACTGCCGCAGGAGAACGGCGAGGAAGCGAAGGAGGCAGAGCTGTTCCCGATACTGCAGCCAGGCAGAGCGACGCTTTGTATCAGCGATATTTGCGGCGAATGTAAAGAAGACGAGGGCGGGACAGTTGCGACGCCGCAATTTGAAACAGGTGAGGAAGCGGAACCTGTTTTCGCAGAGGTATGCGTTGACACTTGTTTAAGCCAGCCAATAAAGGGATACACGGATGCAGGGCCGGCAGAGTACAGCAGGGAGATTTTGGACGGTATAATTCAGGACGAAAAGGAGACGCTGGCGCTTATGGGGGATTACTGGAGGGAACATATGGCCGATACGTATACCGCCCATGCGATGATGTTAAGGGCTTATGAGAACCTTCTGGAGGAACATGACAGGCAGAACGAAGCAGAAGATTGTGAGGACTGTCCGGAAATAGAGGCGGGGCAGCAGGAGCCGTACGTAATACGGTTTACAACCTGCAAAAATGCGGAGCTTTCAGTGCAGGTATCAGAAAAGATGAAAGAGGACTTCAGGCAATGCATCCGGGGCATGGAGGAGCTGAACGAAGAAATAAAGGATTGCGAAGCCTGTAGTTGGTGGGGAAAGAATATTGGACACATCGGCCTTTGCGAAATAATGGCACGATGGGGGACGATAAAGTGAGGCGGGAAAGGGAAGGGGATGAAACCGGGTATATCGCCAAGATTAAAGACCTGCTCGCTGAATGCCAGCATATGGCAGCGTATGGAGAGGAGGCCGGGGCTGAATGAAAACACTCCTGCAATACCCTGGCGGGAAGAAACGGATTGCCTCCTGGATCGTGTCCCAAATGCCGGAGCATCACAGCTACCTGGAGCCGTATTTCGGAGGCGGGGCGGTTTTGTTTGAAAAGCTTATGGCGCCCATCGAAACCATAAATGACCTGGACGGGGATGTGGTGAATTTCTTCCGGGTGGTTCGGGATGAGGAGAGCCGGAGGAAGCTTGTGGACTGGCTGAGGTATACACCGTATGCCCGGGAGGCGTATGAGGAGAGTTTTAAGCGGCAGCCTCGGGATGAGATAGAGCGGGCCGGGTATTTTGCAGTCCGCTCCATGCAGAGCCACGGGTTCCGGCTGAATGAAAACTGTGGGTGGAAAAAGGATGTCCACGGCCGGGAAGCGGGGTATGCGCTCCGCAATTGGAACCGGCTCCCGGAATCACTCGGAGAGACAGCCGCCCGGCTTAAGCAGGTGCAGATCGAGAACCGGCCGGCGCTGGAGCTGATAAAGGCATTTAACCACGAAAATGTGCTGATATACGCGGATCCGCCCTATGTGCTTTCTACCCGCAGCCGGAAGCAGTACCGGCATGAGATGACGGATGAGGAACACAGGGAACTCCTGGAGGAGCTGTGCCGCAGCCAGGCGATGATAATGCTGTCAGGCTATGACTGCGAGCTGTACAGCGAGTATCTGAGCGGATGGAGGAAAGTACAGACGATGGCGAGGACGCAGAGCGGCGACAGGAGGGTGGAAACATTGTGGATGAATTTTGAGCAGACGGAGCGGCAGATGAGCATGAAGGTCTGAGGAGGAACAGAATGAAACTGGATGAACTATATAACCAGTCCCTGAAGGAGGCGCTGGAGAAAATGGAGCTTGTGGAAATGAAGGTCCATACAGACGATGGGGGCGGCATAAAAGCCATAGAGCTTAAATATACATGCGGGAACCAAAAACAGGAGCCGGAACAGAAGCCGAAAAGAGCTTTATATCCCTATTTTTGACAGGAATGTAGATTGGCGTCAGGAAGGAGATAAGGATGGGTAAATTTGGCTACATGAAACCGGGGGATACGGTTTATTGTATCAGCGGGGATGAGGATACAGGGGAGGATTGCAGCGGCTATTTATTCATGGCCTGTGTAATGGATATGTGATTGTATGTCCGGAATATTCGGGCCTGGAAAATGACTTTGCCGGCCAGCTTCAGGAGATGTGTATTGAGAGTATGGAGGAAAACGGTATTGATGTATACATTTTTCCGGAGGATAAGGTCTGCGTGAGCGCTGACGATGCAGCAAAACAGTTGAGGCAGTAAGGATGAGGCTATTGTTTGTTGCCAGCATAAAATATATTTTAATTGTTATTTTATGGCAGGCATTGGAGCTGATATTTTACGGGGTTGTACAGCACAGGATCGTTGACGATATTATAGGGATTATTCTTTTTTGGTACATTTATCAGTGTGAAAGCAGGGGGTTACAAAGAAAATGACAGACACGGAAGTCGTGGAAAGCCTTCATAATGCATGGGTGGCATTAGCAAAGCAATATAATAATTATCATGATGAGGGCGTAAGGTGTGGGATGAACCTGCTTGCAAAAGTGATTGGAAAAGTAAGATCTGAGGTTGAAGAGTCTCACAGGCAAAAGCAGATAACAATGGATGAATGGATTGCCATATTACAGAAAGGAATTTAAAGGAGATATGGAGCGACTGACAATAAGCGGAACGAAAGAAGCAAAGCCCGATGTCACAATCAGAGAGGCGCTTAATAAACTGGCTGAATACGAAGACTTAGAGGAGCAGGGGAAACTGCTGGAACTGCCTTGTGCGGTGGGAGATAGATCTTTCGTTGTATGGCAGAAAAAGGGACAAAATCCAATACGGAAAATGGAATTAAAGAAAATAGAGATACACGAAAGCAAGAGAAAGGTGTATCAAATGGAATTTACTGGAAATAAAGGTTGCTGGTTCAAATTTCATGATGATGATTTTGGCAAGACCGTATTCCTCACCAGAGAAGAAGCCGAATCCGCGTTGAAAGCAGAGAGAAAAGGAGGCGATGCATGAGTGCGGGTTTTAGTAGCCTGCGAGGAATCGCAGGCAGTCACAAAAGAACTGCGCAGGCTGGGCCATGAGGCTTACTCCTGCGACATAGAGCCCTGTTCAGGCGGGCATCCGGAGCGGCACTTACAGCAGGACGTAACACAGCTTCTGAAAATCAGATGGGATATGGTTATCGCTTTCCCTCCATGTACCGATCTGGCTGTATCCGGGGCAAGGTATTTTGAACAGAAAAGAAAGGATGGACGCCAGCAGAAAAGTATTGAGTTTTTTATGATGTTTGCGAATTGTGGCTGCCCGAAGACAGCAATCGAAAACCCGGTGGGGATTATGTCCGGTATATACCGGAAACCTGATCAGATCATCCAGCCATGGCAGTTTGGACACGGCGAAACAAAAAGGACATGCCTGTGGTTAAAGGGCCTTCCGAAGCTGAAGCCTGTGGATATTGTCCCGGGCAGGGAACAAAGGATATGGAAAATGCCGCCGGGTAAGGACAGGGCGAAAACGCGGAGTAAGACGTATCCCGGCATCGCAAAAGCCATGGCCGAACAGTGGGCGGGTAAGAATGCCCAGGCTTAAAAAGGAGGCGCCGGCCAGGGTTTTCTCCTGGCCGGCATGGGTATGAAAAAGTTTATATGAAAGGTTTGCCCCTGTTGAAGATTACTATACAGGGGAAATGTGATAAAAGATTGTCCGGGAGATAAAGGATTTCTGAAATGCCTTACAAATTCCTGACAGAAAAAGGAAGTGATGGAAATAAGTTTAGAAAAGGTGAAGTATCTTCATGCGCTCGCAAATGGCGCGGTTACGCAGGAGGAGGTGGCGCATTGCCGGAGGAACGTCCGGATCGGGGACGTCTTCCGGGTGAGGGATGTCCGGAGAGGTAGCGGCACGCGGAAGGATGTCCGCCCGGTTATACGTAAGAGCCGGGTGACAGGAAAATATAAGCATCTGGTGACATTGGACTGCGGGCATTCTGTAACCTATGTACAGATTGCCCTGTATTACAGGCAGAACAGAAATGGCAGATACATAAAGTAAGGAGGCGGGGCCGATGCAGATGACAAGGGAGCGGCTGGAAGGGTATCAGAAGGTTATAAAAGAAATAAAAATCCTGCGCCTTGAGCTGGATGATATGATCACTACAGATTCCGGCCTGGGGCACAGCGTTATTTTTGATTACCGGGACGGCTTTCCGAGGCCGCAGGCTGTGGTCGGCTTCGACGGTGAGCGCTATGACAGGAAGCGCCGGCAGCTTGACAAGAAGGAGGCAGAGGCAGCAGGCGTCCGGGAGTGGATTGAGGAAATTGAGGATGCTGTGGTCAGGCAGGTGTTTAAGCTGTATTACATAGACGGATGCGGATGGACAGAGGTGGCAAAACGGATGGGATATAGAGGGAATCCGGATTATCCCCGATTGTACATAAGGGACAGATATTTCAAGATGAATAATATAAAATAAATATCGGAAATATCGTTTATATCGGAAATATCGTTTTACAATATAATCGAAGCCGAAGGCGTTGGCTGGAGGCTTATCCACATAGCATTTCCTTTTGGAGAGCGCCTGGCTGTTGCTGGGCGTTTTCTAATGCATACGCTTGTTTCACATTGCTGGCCGCATGAAATTCAGGGCGGCCGGCCCCTCCTTTAAATAATCTGAAATAATTATACATAAGATGTTGACATATGGTACACCATATGATATAATTAATTTATAAGGAGGTGAGAAAAGGATGACAAAACGTCGAAGTCGTAAGAAAAAGAAAAGTCCTGTCAACTGGATTGAAATAGCGGTTCAATTCCTGACAGGACTCATCACAGGGATTATCTTACTGATAATCGACAAGCTATGGAAACCATAGCAAGTGGGAGGGCGAAAGCCCTTCCTTGATACAAGAATAACACAAATTGTCATCATACACAACAATGAAAATAGCAATTATAGCAGTAATATCAATAACCGCCGGATTTATCGGGCGTTCTGTTTACAGAAAATGGAGGGACAGGAAATGCCAGTAGGAAGCCCTAAGCCGCAAACAATTGCAACAAAGAAATATGAAGAAAAGGCCGGATGGATCTCCAAGTCCTACAAACTCAAACGGGAGCTGGTTGAACGGTTTGCCGCTGCATGCCAGGAAGCAGGAATCAGCCAGGCCGCCCAACTGACCAAAATGATGAATGAGTTTATTGAGCAGCAGAAGAAATGAATGAGCATGAAAGGGGCCACAGTGTGGGCCTCTTTTCTTTACGCAAAATGCAGAACAGGAAGATGAGACAATTCGTCTTTTTTAGTTTAGTCAGATAAAAAGATGAGGCTATTGGCAAACAATAAAAACGCAGTCCCCCATTAACACACGAACCATGAGCAAAGCAAGGTACTTCCCAGGGGGCGCCCCGCACTGCGGGGCGGGGAAGGCGCAGTGCTTTTCTCTTTTTGAAAAAATTTTTCAGGGTACTTCCTTCCGCTTTTATAGGGCCTTATAAAGGGCTGCGGGGGAGCGCGGCCGGACAGCGGAAAGGAGCGATGGGAGCATGGTAGTTAATCAGAAGGAATTGGCCCAGTGCCTTGGAATATCAAGCCGCAGAGTCCGCGCGCTCCGGCAGGAGGGGCTGTTCCAGACTATCGAAAAGGGCCGCGGATATCAGTTGGAAATCTGTGTTCAGGAGTACATCGAATACAAGACCAATGCGGAACTGGGGAGGAGTGCATCGATCTCTAAGGAAAAGGTACAGGCAGAGCACGAGGAGGTGAAGAAACAGATCTCACTTCTCAAGCTGCGCAAGCTTCGGAGAGAACTGCATGAGGCGGCGGATGTGGAATATTACCTGTCTGATATGCTGGTTCGTTTTAAGAACCGCTTATTAGCTCTTCCCTCCAAGATTGCGCTGGAGACGGCCGGAGAGACAGACATAAACCGGATTATCCAGGTGATTCAGCGAAATCTCCTTGACACACTGGAGGAGTTATCAGGGTATGAGCCGGACGAGATTGACCGGGACAATCGTTATGATAAGGGGGAAGACAGCGAAGAGGATGGGAATGAGGAGGAAGATGAAGACGAGGAAGACGATGAAAGCGGATGATAACGGATGAGCCAGAGGAGTCGCTCCCGGGTGAAGACAAAACGGCTGTTCCAGCGGACGATGAAACGGCTTTTACTGCGGCCGGAGGAGCTGACGGTCAGCCAGTGGGCGGAAAAATACCGGGTGCTGGATGATTCCAGCAATATCTCCGGAAAATGGTCCAACAGCGTTACGCCGTATCTGGTGGGGATTATGGATGCGTTTAACGATCCGTATGTGCGGGAAATGTATCTGTGCAAAGGCTCCCAGCTCGGCGGCACAGAGGCGCTGATTAATATCCTGTGTTATCTGATCTCTGAGGATCCGGGGCCGGCCATGATTGTGTATCCGTCCGATGATCTGGCAAAAGATATTTCCAATGATAAGCTGAAGCCGGCTTTCCGGCTGGTTCCCCAGATCCGGAAGCAGTTTTATGAGAACAGCTCAAAGGAGCTGCGTTTAAAGTTTAAGACCATGGTACTGTATTTAAGGGGCTCCGGTTCCCCGGCAAAGCTGGCGTCAAAGGCGATTAAATATCTGTTCTTTGACGAGATTGACAAGATGGGAGGCGCTTCCAAAAAGGAGGCGTCTCCCTATAATCTTGCCATGGAACGGATCAAGACCTATAAATCCCAGAGCAAGGTATACGCCTGTTCCACCCCGACGTTAAAGACTAACTATATCTGGAACCTGCATGATAATGCGGATGAGGTGCGCCATTACTTTGTGCCCTGCCCTCATTGTGGGGAGATGATAGAGCTCCTGTTTAACCAGGTTAAATTTGTGAAGGATGAAGAGAAAAAGCTGAGCCCCTACGACAGGGCCAAGACCTCAGTCTATGTATGCCAGGAATGCGGCTGCGTGATTCCGGACGGTGAGAAGCCCAGGATGCTGCGGGAGGGAACATGGAAGACAGTGAAAAAGCGGGGAGTGGGAAGACCGAAAAGCATCGGCTTTTGGATCAGCTCTCTTTACAGCATTTTTATCACCTGGGCTGATGCGGCGGAGGAATATCTGAAATCAAAGGATGATCCGGAGCTTCTTCAGAACTTTGTAAACTCCTGGCTGGCGGAGCCATGGGAGGATACAAAGCTTAAGACAACAGCGGATTTGGTGATGGAGAGGCAGACCGATCTCCCGGAGATGGTGGTGCCGTCCTGGTGCCGGATCCTTACAGGCGGCGTGGATGTGCAGGAGACATGCCTGTATTACAGCATCCGGGCATTTGGGGAATTTACGACCAGCCAGAACGTCATTCATGGCCAGGCGCTTTCATTCAGGGAGATTGAGGAGGTTATGAATGCAGAGTGGGAGAGGGAAGACGGAGGGCGGATGATTGTAAACCTTGCGTTAATTGATTCCGGGTACCAGCCGGACGATACCTATGACTTTTGCGTGGACAATGCGGAATGGGCGCTTCCGTGCAAGGGGGCGAGTAATCCGATGAGGGATCGCTATAAGATCAGCAAAGTGGACCGTGTGAATTCCAGGGCTGACGGGATGCAGCTTGTTATTATCGACGGAGACAAATATAAAGATACTATCGCCTCCCGGATGCAGAGGAAAAACGGGAGAGGAAGCTGGATGGTATACAAAGGCTGTGATTCGGAATATGCCAGCCAGGTGACGTCAGAACACAAAGTTCTGGAACGTTCGGCCAACGGGACAAAGCGGATGAAATGGAAGAAAAAGCAGAGTCATGGGGATAACCATTATCTGGACTGCGAGGTATACGCCATGGCGGCCGCAGAAATCCTGGGAGTGAGAAGGCTTCACCTGCAGGGGAAAGAGGATGGCGAAGCAGAGCCGGAAGCACTGCCGGCCAAAGAGCCGGAAACGCCGGAGGAGGAGTGGCTCCGGGAGAAAGAATGGCTATAGGAGGAACAGATGGAAGAACAGATGGGGTTATTTGGAACGAAAAAGGAACAGCTTCTTACAGTCAACGAGGCGATTTATGCGATCCTGAAGGGCGGACAGTCTTACCGGATTGGCACGCGCCATCTGACCAGGGCGGATCTGGCTCTTTTGTACGATATGCAGAGAAAGCTGCAGTCGCAGGTAATGGCAGAGGAGGAGGGCGGCTCCAGCCTGTTTGCGGATACTGTGGTGGCGGTGTTTGATGGGAGGTAAGGGATATATGAACTGGCTGGATCGGATCATCGGATGGTTTTCCCCGGAGGCCGGTTATCGGCGCGGGGCATTCCGGGAAGCATTGCGCGGCTATGACGCGGCGTCCTATGACCGGCCGAATGTAAACTGGCGGGTGCTCAATGAGCCGGCGGAGATGACGGATCGGATGAGCCGCGATATCATCCGGGCCAGAGCCCGCGATCTGGAACGGAATTCGGACATCTTGAATTCCGTCACAGGGGCCTATAAACGGAACGTATTCGGCGCGGGATACCGTTTAAGGGCGGCCAGCGGGGATGAAGGGCTGGATCAGAAGCTGGAAAAGCTGTGGAAAATCTGGTGCAAAAAGCAGAACTGTGATGTGACAGGGCTTCAAAGCTTTGCATCCATGATGCGCATGGCGGTTCAGAGAAAAAAGATTGACGGGGGTATCCTTTTTTTGAAACGGTATACGTCCGGAGGCGTCCTTCCCTTCAAACTGCAGGCGCTGGAGGTGGATGAACTGGATCTTACCGCCCCGGCACCGAGACAGAAGGGGAATAAGGTAGTGGGAGGAATTGAGTATAATGCGTTTAACCGTCCGGTGGGTTACTTTATACGCCAGTATACCATTGACGGAACTGCCATTCCGGAGCCTGTTTATGTGGAAGCAAAGGATGTAATCTTCTTTTTTACAAAAACAAGGCCCTCGCAGCTCAGGGAGATATCGGATATGACGCCTACTATCACCCGCATCCGGGATACTAATGAATTTATGCGGGCTGTGTCAGTCAAGGAACGGATCCTGTCGTGCCTGTCCGTGTTTGTCAAAAGGGAGCTGCCGCCGGCTTCCGGGGTTCCCGGCAGGGGCGTCAGGAGCTATGGGGGCGGAGAGGATAAGAAGTATAATTATCAGGGGAAAACGCTGACGCCCGGGATGATCCAGTATTTAAATCCCGGAGACGATGTGTTTGTGGTCAATCCCAGCGGACAGGCGACGGATGCGGCGTCTTATATAAAACAGGAAATCCGCCTGATTGGATCCGGGCAGGGACTCAGCTATGAGACTGTCAGCCGGGACATGTCCGAGAGCAACTACAGCTCTGCCAGGCAGGGGATTATTGAGGATGAGATGACCTATGCGGACGACAGGGAGCTTCTGATAGAGGTTCTGGATGAGATTTATGAAAGCTTTGTCATTTCCGCTGTTCTGGCCGGGAAGGTTGAAATCAGGGATTTTTGGGAAAACCGGGAATCCTACCTTGAGCACTCCTGGATTCAGGCCCCGAAGAAATGGATTGATCCCTTAAAGGAGGCGAATGCCAGCCGGATCGCGCTGAATACCGGCCAGAAAACGTGGGCGGATCTGGCGGCGGAGAACGGAAAGGACTGGAAGGAGCAGATTGATGAGATGGCAGAGATTTTAAAGTATGGGAACAGCAGAGGGATTGATATGGGAGGTGTGATGTTTGGAACATACGGGACAGCAGAAAAAACAGGAGGAAATGGGGAGGAGCTTAAGTAGAGCCCTTCCCATTTCCTCCCTGCGGGCCGTCGAGGGAACGGAGCGGACGGTGGAGCTCTCTTTTTCTTCAGAAGAACCCTATATCCGATGGTGGGGCGTGGAGATACTGGATCATTCGGAAGGCTGCGTCGATTTGGAGCGGCTGAACCGTATCGGCTGCGTCCTGTTTAACCATAACCGTGATATGGTGATTGCCGGAATTGAGAAAGCCTGGGTAGAAGGGAACCGGGGCTATGCAAGGATCCGATTTGATGAGGACGAGGCGTCGGATACCATCTATAAAAAGGTGGCAGGAGGGACCCTAAAAGGAGTGTCAACCGGATACATGGTGGATAACTGGGAATCCGTAGCCGCTAATAAGAGCTCAGCGGACGGACGCTTTACAGGGCCTTGCGATATCGCAAAAAGGTGGATGCCGTATGAAATTTCCGTTGTATCCGTACCTGCGGATCCAACGGTAGGCGTAGGGCGCGCCTTGGAGCGCGTCCCTACAATGGCGGCGGGCAGGACGCTTGACTATTTCAGGCGGCAGTTTCAAATAAATGTGAACAGGCACAGGAGGTAATATGACCAAAGAACAGATTTTACAGCGCCAGCAGGAGCTTATCCGCGCGGCGAGAAACGAAGACAGGGATTTAACCGTTCAGGAGCAGGCCGAATTTGACAGACTGCAGCGGTCTCTGGAGGCTATGGAGGAAGAGGATAGGGCATCTGGATACGGGCAGAGAACGGCTGCCTTCCAGGAGAGCAGAGGCGCCGGGGCACAGCCGGGAGAGGACCTGGCGGGGAGGGAGCAGGCTGCAGGCGCGCCGGTCAGCCCGGAACAGGCGGCCCGGAGAGCGATTGAGGCGGAACGCCAGAGAATGGCGCAGATTACAAGTCTTTGCCGTTCCTTCCAGATTTCGCCTGATGAATATATCCAGAACGGAAGCAGCCTGGAGACGGTAAGGGCCGCTGTGTTAGAGCAGCTTCAGAGGACAGGGGCTCCTGTTAATGCCCGTGTGACGGCAGATGAAGGGGATAAATTCAGGGAGCGGGCTTCGGACGGCCTGATGATGCGCGCCGGCATTTCACTTTCATCCGTTGCGGACGGGGCGGGACAGATGCGGGGAATGAGCCTGCGGGATCTGGCCATCGAATGTCTTGCCCGCGAGGGGAAGGATACGATGTCCCTTCTCCGGATGGATATGACGGATTTGTACGCGGATCTTTGCCGCCAGTTTTATAACCCGACAGCGGCTTTTCCGGCGATTTTGGACAATACGATCCGTAAGAGCATTACCCATCAGTATAACCTGGTTCCTACGACGTTCCAGGCATGGACTACGAAAGGGAGCTTAAGCGATTTTAAGGAAACAAAGGATCATGAATATGTGATTGGCGGAGTCGGGGATTTCTTAGAGGTTCCGGAAAACGGGGAGCTGAAGGCCGATACGCCGGATACCAAGCTGCTCCCGAGCCGGAGTCTGAAAACCTATGGCCGTCAGTTCAGCATGACGCGTCAGGCGTTTATCAATGACGACATTGGTTTTCTGACAGAGATCCCGGGCCTGTATGCCACGAAGGCAAAAAAGACGATTGACAAGGCGGTGTACGGGATTCTTTATGACAATAAACCTGTGTTTGATAAAAAAAGTCTGTTCCACGCAGACCACAATAACCTGATAGCCGTCGGGGCAAAGCCTTCCCAGGCTTCGCTTCAGGAGATGATACTCCAGATGCAGAAACAAAAGGATCCGTTTGGAGACGCCATTTATGTGACGCCGCAGTATATTATCGTCCCTGTGGGATATGAGTTTGATTTGGCCGTAATCCTGCATTCTACGCAGGTTACCGGATCGAACCATAATGATATTAACCCGCTTTATAATTATCCGATCCATGTCATTCAGACGCCGGTATTAAACGCCCTGGCAAAGGGCAAAGAGGTTCCATGGTTCATGGCGGCGAACCCGGCAAGCGCGAAATCGATCCAGGTGGATTACCTGAACGGACAGGAGATGCCGACCTTCCGGCGGATGGAAGCGCCGGGCGTTCTGGGATTTACCTGGGACATTTACCTGGATTGGGGCATTGCGGTAAGAGATTTCCGGGGCATCGCGAAGAACCCGGGCGTTGTAATCGAATAGGGGGCAGAGAGGAATGAGTAAGGCAGTATACTGGCAAACAGGGGAGTCCTTAGACTATCGGAATACATCGGATCGACTGATAGAAGCGGGAACCATTATACCCATGGAAACACGGATCGGGGTGGCGGCCTGCAGCATTGCCCCGGGAGAAATGGGAGCCGTGGCTGTGGAAGGCGTCTTTGAATTCCCAAAGACGGGGACGGCAGAGATTCCGATGGGGGCGTATGTATATTTTGACGGCGCAGGCATCACAGATACCAAAGAGGCCGGGGCAGGCGCTGATACAGAGGCTTCGGGTATGGCAGAGTCAGAGGCCCCTGTTAAAGCCGGCTATGCGGCCGCAGCCGCAGCGGCGGATGCCAGGGTTATAAAGGTAAAGCTTCTGGGATGACGCAGAGGTTGTAACGGAGAGGAGGCTTTCAGGATGGGAATGAGCTTTCAGGATCTGGTTTCGCAGGATATAAAGAATGTATTTTTAAATCCGGGGGAATTTGGAACCAGGCATATGGTCAATCAAAGGCCCATGTGCATTATCATTGATGAAAATGAGCTGACAGAGCGGGAAAAAAAGCAGTTTGGACGGGGCAGGGACGGCATATATCATAAGTCCCTGCTCTTTTATGTATCAGGGAAGGACTTTGGGCCGCTTCCATCCCCGGAGCAGGTGATTCTCCTGGACGGGGCAAAGTACCTGGTGAAGGAGGCTGTCGATGAGGATGGCATTTACAGCGTCAGCCTGGAGGCGGGAAGAGCATGATTATAATGGAAATTAAGGCATCGGACCATGTGCTGCCGATGCTGGAGGGCGCGCCGAAGAAACTGAAAAACGGCCTGAAGCAGGCGGTAAATGGGATGGCCAGGGAGGTAAAACGCGATATTTACCAGGGCGTCCGGCAGCGCTACACTCTGCGCGGTTCACAATTTGCCCAAAAGGATATCCGGCTTAGGGCGGCAGCGAACGCCGGCCTGATGGCGGTTCTGACGGTTGAGGGAGAGACGCCTTCCCTGAGGAAAGGATTCAGCGCAAGAAAAAACAGCGGGAAAATGGCGGCCCGCGCCCAGGTGCTGCGCGGCGGCGGGCTCAAAGAGCTGAAAATGAAAAACGGAACCATAAAGGCGTTTGTCACAGGGGTGCAGACAGGTCATAAGGGGATATCGCATTATGATATTTTCCAGAGAGACACGGGGAGCAAAAAATATGACGGCCGCCTGCCGATCAAGACGCTGAGCGGCCCAAGCCGCGCCAAGCTGTCAGAAAAAGTCTTCCAGGAACTGAAGGAAAAGAAAGAAACGGAGCTGGAGCGCCGTATATGGGCTCTGGCGGAAAGCGTAATGGGATGACGGTTAATGATTTTTTAAGGCGCCTGATTCACGAGACAGAAGAGCTGTTAAAGGATATTTCTTTTGTAAATGATAAAGGCGAGCCAAAGAGGATCAAAGGATATGCCCAGGAGCTGCCCCTCCTCATGGCGCAGGTGGGGTGGGGAGATGAGGGGCCGGCCAAAACAGAGGAGGAGCGGTTTCCGTATTTCCTGGCGCAGATAGATGAAATCCAGTACAGCGAGGACAGGGACGGAGCCAGGGCAAGGGTATGGATTCTCCTGGCAGTGTATGACGGGCTGCAGGACATGTCCGGCTGGGAAAATATTAACAATGCGCTGCAGCGCCTGATTGAGCGGTTCCGGAGGAATCCGGTCCTGGAGGATTATTATTCCTGCGAACGGGGCATGAAGGCTGCCTACCCGGAGAAAGGGGACTGGCCTCATTTCTTTGCGGGGATTGAGATGACCTGGAATCTTCCGGAATAGAAAGGAGATGCAATGCGAAAGGCGGACTACAAAAAAACAGGACAGGAGGCGGTGGCTTATATCGGGCCTTCCTTTTACGGCATAGTGGAGAAGAATACGGTTTTTTGCTCCGGCCTGCCGCCCAGGCTTAAAAAGCTGTCAGAGGAACTCCCCTTTATACAGGAGCTTCTGGTTCCGGTGAGCGGGCTTGCCAGGGCCAGAAAGGAGCTTCAGACATTGGGGAGCGAGAAACAGATACTCTACCAGCGGGCGGTGGAGAAGGGAGGAAAGCATGTATAAGCATGGAATAGAAGTCAGCGAAAAAGGGACAGCCTATGAGCGCCCCCTGGCGACCAGGTACGGCGTGCAGGTAGTGACAGGCACAGCCCCGGTCAATCTGGTTGAAAACGGGGCTGTAAACCAGCCGGTTAAGGTATCCTCTTTTGACGAGGCGAAAGCGGCGCTGGGCTACAGCGACGACTGGGAAAGCTATACGCTGTGCCAGAGTATGAAGGCATGCTTTGAGATTTTTAAGGTTTATCCGGTCATCTTTATCAATGTCCTGGATCCGAAGAAGCATAAAAAAGATGTGGAGGCAGGGGATTATGATGTGGTAAACCATCAGGCCAGCCTGGAGCCAGGGACGCTGAAGGGAAGCGTGGCAGTCAAAGCATCCGCAGAGGCAGAGGCGGCGTCAGAGGACAAGGATTATATCCTTTCTTTTGCGGAGGACGGGAGGCTTCTTATAACCCTGCTCAGCAGCGGGAGCCTGTATGAAAGCAATACGGTGAATGTGTCCTATACGAAGCTGGATCCCAAAGCTGTCACGGAAGAGGACATCATTGGGGCGCGGAATATGGAGACATGGGAGGAAACGGGGCTTGAGGTGATCCGCCAGGTTTATCCAAGGTATGGCCTTACCCCGGCCCTTCTTCTCGCGCCTGGCTGGAGCCATAAGCCGAATGTGGGGGCTGCCCTGATGGGGAAATGCGAAGGCTTAAATGGGGTTTACCGCTGTGAATGTATTCTTGACATAGCTGCCGAAAACCGGAAATATACGGAGTGCAGGGCGTGGAAGGAGGCGGCCGGATATACGGATCCCCATGCGGCTGTCCTGTGGCCCATGGCGCTTTATGAGGGAAAAAGGATGTATTTTTCCGCGGTTTACGGCGCAATGGCCAGCTATTATACTGCTGTGAACGGGGATGTCCCGTATATCTATCCGTCGAATAAGCTTCTGGGGATTCAGGGAGCGGTCTTAGCGGACGGCGGGGAGGTCATTCTGGATCAGCCGCAGGCTGCGGAGCTGAACGGGGACGGGATTGTAACCCTTTTAAATGACGGCGGATGGAAGGCGTGGGGGAATAATACCGGCGCTTATCCGGGAACGGAGGATCCGAAGGATCGCTTTATTGGCTGCCGGAGGATGTTTTCCTTTGCGGCAAACTATTTTATCACACAGTTCAGAAGCCGTCTGGATGAGAGTATGAACCGGAACACGATCGATGATATTGTCAACAGTTTTAATATCTGGGGCAACAGCTTAAAAAGCCAGGGGCAGTGCGCAGGCCTGGGCATGGTATACCTAAGGGAGGAAAACCCTGGCGAAGATTTGGCGAATGGCCATGTAAAGCTGCGGATCTATATGGCCCCGTATACGCCGCTGGAAGCGATTGAGGCAGTCGCAGAGTTTGACATGGAGGCTCTGAGAAACGCAGTAGCCGGAGAGGAGGAGGAACGTGACTAAAATACCGCAGGCGGTCAACCGCTTTAATATGTATAAAAAGTCAGAAAAGCTGATTGGGATTACCAGCGAAGTGGAGCTTCCTTCTGTCACCCAGCTCACGGATGAGATGGAGGGCGCGGGAACCGGTGGAAAGATGGAAGTCGTTATCATCGGCCTGACTGAGAACATGGAGATGAAGATCCCATTCATGTCACTTTCAAAAGATATGTTCTCTATGGCGAATCCCAATGATTCGCCGGATCTGACACTGCGCGGCTCGATTCAGGGCATGGATCCGGCGACAGGGAAGGTGGTTTATACTTCCATGGCCATTTATGTGAGAGGGACGGTGAAGGAGCTCGTTCCCGGCAAGGCAAAAGCAGGAGCCAAGATGGAGTCCAGCATTACCCTGACTCTGAATTACTATAAGATTACCCTGGATGGGGAGACGGCCATTGAGATTGATAAACTGAACGGAGTTTATATTGTAAACGGAGAGGACGTACTGAAGGAAGTACGGGACATGTGCTGAGGAGGTTTGCAGGATGGGAGACAAAGAAAAGGAGAAAAAAGATTTTTTGCTTTACGAGCTGGAGAAGCCGATTACGTTTGAGCAGGCAGACATTTCCCAGATTGATCTGAGAAAGCTGAGGGAAATGACGCTGGAGGATCTTTCGGAGCTCTATGATACATATGCAGTGTTTGGGGAGGGTGAAGGGGTGATGCAGGAGTGTAACCTGAAATTTGTGCGTCTTCTGATGCAGAGAGCGACAGGGTATCCTCTGGAGGCCCTGAATAAAATCGGGATGCGGGATGCGGTGAGGCTGAAAGCGCGGGTATACCGTTTTTTCTATCTGTCAAAATAGGAAGCCTGTCAGACTTAAAAGATGCCAGGAAGAGCTGCATCCGTGCGGCAAGGTATAGTAATACGCCTCTGCCGGCCCTTTATTCGATGAAGCTGTCAAGGCTATGGACGCTCATCGGGGAGATTGCCGAGACGGCGCAGGAGGATGCGCGCAGGAGGAAGGAGTGCGGGCAGCATGGCAAATAAAGGGAGCTATGAAACAAAAATAAAGATTTCCGGCGAGCTGTCAAATTCCTTTGGAAATGCGGTTGCAAAGGCGGAGAGGGAGCTTAGGGGGCTTTACCAGCAGGCCAGACGGGAAAACGGGGGAATGCTGGCGGGTATTGACAATCTGAACCGATTTGCAGACGGAACCTTTGCCATGATCGCCAAGGCGGCTAAGGCATCGGCAGCCGGTACGGCGGGAATCGTTACAGCGGCTGCGGTGGTTGGGAGCGGCTACAAAGCGCAGATGAGCGCTGTACAGTCCATTGCCAATGCCTCGGCCGCCGACATGCAGAAACTGGATCAGCTCGCCCAGGAGATGGGCCGGACGACGCAGTTTTCCGCGGCAGAGGCCGGGGAGGGCCTGGAGTACATGGCAATGGCCGGATGGAAGGCGGATCAGATGGCAGAGGGCCTTCCGTCGGTTCTGAATCTCGCTGCGGCAAGCGGGGAGGATCTGGGCTCCGTATCGGATATCGTCACGGACGCGCTGACTGCATTTGGCCTGCAGGCAGAGGATACGGCCATGTTTGCAGACGTCCTGGCCCAGGCTTCCAGCAATTCTAATACCAACGTGGGGCTGATGGGGGAGACTTTCCGGTATGTGGCCCCGGTGGCTGGAGCTTTGAATTATTCCGTCCAGGATACAGCGGTGGCGATCGGCCTGATGGCCAATGCCGGGATCAAAGGAAGCCAGTCCGGCACGGCGCTCCGCTCCATGCTTACAAGGCTGGCAAAGCCCACAAAGGAAGTGAGGGCAGCCATGGACACACTGGGCCTTTCGCTTACCAGGGGAGACGGCAGCATGAAATCGCTCTATGAGGTGATGTCTGATATCCGGGGCGGATTTGCCAGGCTTTCTACCGCAGAGCAGGCCGGCGTGGCGGCGTCCCTGGCCGGACAGGAGGCCATGTCCGGGCTTCTTGCCATCGCCAACGCGGCCCCGGATGATTTTGACAAGCTTACAGACGCGATTGACCATTCAACGAGCGCGGCGAAACGGATGGCGGATATCCGGCTTGACAACCTGGCCGGGGATGTGACGCTGCTAAAAAGCGCCGCAGAAGGAGCCGGGATTGGTATTTTTGAAGCATTTGACGGTATTATGCGGGAGATTGTACAGGGCGGGACCGGGCTTCTGGGAGAATTTACAGAATCCGGTTTTTTGGAGGCCATGGCCCGTGACATGCCGTCCGTGCGGCGGGAGGCAAAGGAGTTCGGGAAAACGGTAAAAAGCGCCATGGATCCCCTTTTGTCAGCCGGGAAATGGTTTTTAAAGCATCCGGATGCGCTGTCCGGCTCCATCACCGGGATCGGCTCCGCGCTTCTGACTTTTAAGGCGGCAAAGGGAGCGGCTTCGGCAGTGAAAATCCTGGGGACTCTCTCCGGGATGGCCGGGGCGTGGCCGGTAGCGGCCGCGGGGGCCATGGCAGGCGGCATTATCGGGATCGGGACCGCCATCCAGTCGGCAAAGGAGAGCGCGGCGAGGGCCAATCTGGCAGAGCATTTCGGAGATATCACGCTCTCAATGGCAGAGCTGGATGAGACGGCGCGCCACATTGTAGGAGGCGGAAGGCTGTTCGGGGAGCTGGATACCTTCCGGGAAGCATCGGATGTAACCGATCGCTTCCGCGCTTCTATGAGCGATGCGCTTAAGGAGATCCAAAAGTCCGGGTGGAAGCTGTCTATGGGAATCGAGTTTACACAGGATGATACGGAATCGTACACTGCCCAGGTGGACAGCTTTATAAAAGACGCACAGGAATATATTTTAAGCAGCGGCTATGAGCTGAAAGTGGCTGTGGGAATTGTCATGGGGGACAGCGAAAAAGGGAAAGCGCTGGCAGAGGACAGCGAGGCGTTTTACCAGTCCCTGTATGAGGAATTAACGCCAATGCAGGAGGCCCTTTCAGAAGTGATGGCAGACATCACGGAAAACGGCCTTACGCTGGATAAACAAAAACTGGTGGACGGGTACCTGTCAGATATCTCGGATATTACCTCCATGATAACACAGGCCCAGGATGCGGCCAGGCTGCAGGTCATCCAGGATAAATACGGCGGGGCGGCCCTGACAGCGGATTCTTTTGAAAATCTTCAGCAGTCTGTTGCGGAATATACGAAAGAGGGCCTGACTGGCGCTGATGAGGCGTACCAGACAGTTCTCACAGGGTTAAATGCCAAACGGATTGCAGGGGAAAAGGGAAAGGCCGGGGGAATTACGCAGGCGGAATATGACGCCCAGGCGGCGGAGGCGTTGTCCGGCTATTACGAAAGACAGGCAGAGATTATCCAGAACGGTTATAAGGCCATGGAGGAAACGATCCTGGCCACGTACGGCGATGAGATTGAGCCGGCCCTGGCATCCTTAAACCAGGCGATCGCAGAGGGACTGCCTGAGATACTGGAGCAGGGGACAACGCCGGAGCTCTTCATGCAGTCCTTTGATAAGCTGATTATGGACGCGGCGCAGTCCACAGGTATGGGAGCCGACGCGCGGGATGCGGTCAGGATGCTGTTACAGGGAATAGCCCCTGCGCAGGAGGAGCTGGAGCAGCTAAAACGACAGTATGAGGCCATGGGTCAGGAGATTCCGGAAGCTGTAAGCGAGGCGCTGGAGAACATGCAGTATATGGAAGCGCTGACCGGCGATAAGGAAAGCATCTGGGCCCTGATTGGGAAAGAGGCGGCAAATGAAGAGGATCACGCGCTCCTTCTGGCTGCAGTCCAGCAGCAGACCGGTCAGATTCCGGAATCAGCCATCAGCGCCCTGGAAGAGCGCCATGGGGATGTGCAGGCGGCGGCGAAACGCATGCTGGACGCCATGCGGACATCCCTGGAGGGCGGTTTTTCGGCAACGGTTCCGGTTTCCCTGTCCCTTGCAGCGGTGGGAACCTATAAAGCCGGGGGCTTGCCGGCGCAGCCCGAAAAGCATGCCTTTGGCGGCCTTATGACAAAACCGACTCTTTCGTGGTTTGCTGAGAAGACGCCGGAGATGGCGATTCCCATAGAACGGACGGAGCGCAGCCTGTCCCTGTGGGAGGAAACGGGCCGGATGCTGGGGGCATATCAGGAGGATAATTATAAAACCGCATCTGAAAGGATAGCGGAGCATGGCGCGGCCGGGGAAAATGGCGGCAGCGCCGGCTCTTCATTTTCCCCGGTCTATGCGCCAAACATGAATTTTTATGGAAATACCAGCCGTGAGGATGTCGAAGCGGCAGGAATGAAAACGTATGAGCAGTTCTGCGAGTGGGCAGAGCGTTACGACTATGAGAGGAAGAGGGCTGCGTTTTGATGGCGGACACATACACAACCATACAGGGAGACACATGGGATCTCATTGCAAAAAAGGTCTGCGGTGATGAGAAGAAGCTCGATATCCTGATGCAGAATAATCCGTCCTTTCTGGAGTATCTGGTGTTCCCGGCAGGAATCCGGCTTCGCTGCCCGAAGGAGCTTTCGCAGACGGAACGCGATATGCCGTCCTGGAGGAGGTAGTCTGTGGTTACGAGAAGATACGCGGTGAATCTGATTTACAACGGAGTACAGGCCACAAGTGAAATCAGTCCGTACCTGAATTCCTTTACTTATACCGACGCGCTGGACGAGTCAGATACTGTTTCCCTGAATCTGACCGACCGGGAGGGCCGCTGGGCGGCGGGCTGGATTCCGCAGAAGGAGGACAGGCTGAGCGCAGAAATTGTGACAGAGAACTGGAACGGGGGGAAAGAACAGAAGAGAATCTCCTGCGGCGATTTTATGGTGGATGATTTCCGCTTTTCCGGGCCGCCGGATATGCTGTCGATCAGCGGGATTTCCTCCCCGCTTAACCTGGATTTTAAGGAAACCAGGAGATATAAGACCTGGGCGGAGGCGACGCTGTTCCAGATCGCGTCAGAGATTTCCGGACGCTACGGACTGGAATGCGTATTTGAAGGCGCGGATATCCCGATTTTGAAAGCGGAGCAGAGCGGGCAGGCCGACGGGGACTTTTTAAAAAAGACAGCGCAGAAATATGGATTCGGCATGAAGACGTATTCCGGAAGGATTATTCTGTTTGAGTATGCGCTGTATGAATCAAAGGCAGCGGAAAAGATTATCAGAAAATCAGATGTCAGAAAGTGGGATTACAAAAGCACAATGCTGGGGACGTATACAGGGGCAAAGGTCAGCTACACAAACCCGGGAACAAAGGAGACGGTAGAGATTCTGGTGGGAAAAGAGGGCCGCCTTTATAAGACGAATGAGAAAGCCGACAATATGGCGGATGCGGAGCGCATTGGCCAAAACGCGCTGCGCAATGCAAACCGGAAAGAGACGACATTTTCGGCCTGCATGCTTCCCGTTACAGAGCTGTACGCAGGGGAAAACGTGAATCTTTCCGGTTTTGGAAAGATGGATGGGCGATATCAGATTGGAAAGGTGCTCCATCAGGTGGGAACCGGCGATTACAGCCTGCAGATAAGCGGATGGAGGCTGCCGGAGGAGGCTGCGGATGAACCAAAAGAGGACGGGCAGGGGACAGCCGGGCAAGGGACATATGTTGTACAAAGCGGGGATACTTTGTGGGAGCTGTCAGAGCGGTTTTATGGCTCTCCGGAACTGTATGGCCGTTTGTATCAGGCAAACAGGGAAGTCATTGATCGGGAGGCAAAGAGAAGAGGAAAAGCGGATTCCAGAAACGGGTACTGGATTTTTCCGGGAACGGAGCTGGAGATACCGGAGGGATAAGTATGGAAGATATGATCAGGACAGGGTTTGTGTCAAGCGTGGACACAGCGGCCGGGACAGTGCAGGTGACGTACGCAGACCGGGATCAGATGGTAACCGGGCATTTTCCGGTGCTGTGTTTCGGGGGTGAATACCACTTGCCGGAGATTAACGATCCGGTGCTGGCCGTTCATTTAAGCAATGATCTGAGCTCCGGGTTTGTCCTGGGAACGTACTGGAACCAGGAGAACCGGCCCAGACAGCAGGAATGGTATAAGCAGGCCGGGGCCGCGGCATTTAAACTGGCCGGGGAGGCCCTGTATATAGAAGCGCCGGAGATATACTTTATATCAGGAAGCGGATCGATTTCCGCGTCAGAATTAATCGCATTAAAAGATCGGGTAGAACGGCTGGAAAGGAACGGTTAGATGAAGGTAGGCGCGTTTGGTTCCTCCCTTGTGTTCCGCGTCAGCGACAGAAAAGTGCTGACGTTTCAGAATATGAAACGGGAGATCACAGGCCAGTGGGGGAGCATGGAGAGGATAGGAAAGAAACCTCTCCCTGTTTTTCAGGGGCCGGCCCTCCAGACCATGACGCTGGAAATTGTGCTGGACGCCTCGTTGGGGGTAAAGCCGCGGGCAATGCTTAAAAAGATTGAGAAGCTTGTGGAGCGCGGAACGGCGGAGATATTGGTCATCGGAAAAAAGAGGGTCGGCGAAAATGCCTGGGTGATTAAAAAAAGTTCCGAGTCATGGGCTCGGGTTCTGCAAAGAGGCGAGCTGCTCCGCGCAAAGGTGGGCCTGACTCTGCAGGAATATATATAAAGGCGGGCGTAATTGAAAAATGTCATGTCAGCGGGGGAATGTTAGATGAATGGTGTTACAGTGGATCTGATGTCAGGCAGAGAGGACCGGGAGGAGATTTTAAGAAATTTAAATACCCTCCTGGGGATCCGGGCGGGAACGCAGCCGGTGGACCGGGAGCTTGGGATCTCCTGGGAATGCCTTGATCTGGCCCCGGAGGCGGCGGAAGCCGTTTTGATGGTCGAACTGGAACAAAAGATCAGGAAATATGAGCCCAGGGCAGAGCTTATGGAAGCAGAAATGGAGCGCCTGGACGACGGGACGCTTCAGGTACATGTCCACTGTGCCGGAAGGGAGGAGGAGTGACATGAGGGGAGAGCTGGAAAATCATCCGGACGTCAGCTTTATCGGAGGTTTGATGTTTGGGGAGCTCCTGGACGAAATGACAGGCAATTACGAAAAAAAGTACCGGGAACTGACCGGAAAGGAGATCCATCTGGCCGCCGCGTCCCCGGAAAGGCTTCTGCTGTACAGTTGCGCGCTGGTCCTTTACCAGGGGATGCAGTATATCGACAGGGCGGGAAAAAACGGGCTGTTAAAATACAGTACGGGAGAATTCCTGGATCATCTGGCAGCCCTCAAAAGAGTCTGGAGGAATCCGGAAAAGGCAGCGTCTACCATTTTGGAATTTTCCCTTTCAAAAGAGCAGGCTTTCCCGGTGTACATCCCCGCGGGGACAAGGGTAAGAGGAAACAGCCTGTTTTTTGCCACAGACAGGGAAGCAGCCATCCCGGCCGGGGAAAACGGGGCTTGTGTCCCTGCGGTATGCCTGACGCCGGGCACGGCCGGGAACGGGTTCCGGATTGGAGAGATCAGCACGCTGGTGGATCCCATCAATTATATAAAATCGGTTCGGAACACGGTGGAAACGCATGGGGGTGCGGAACAGGAATCCGACGATGAGCTCGCAGCCAGAGTTTTTCTGGCCCCATCCGGGTATTCGACAGCCGGGGCTGAGGATGCGTACCGGTATTGGGTAAAGACATGGAGCCAGGCCGTAGAGGATTGCTATATCGTCTCTGAGGCCCCGGGCGAGGTTGATATCTATGTGCTGTATAAAGACGGGGAGATTCCGGATGAAGGGCAGTTGGAAGCGTTGAAGCGCTATCTGGAGGATGGAAACCGCAAGCCCTGTACAGACAAGGTGGTGATAAAAGCCCCGGTTTTAAACGAATATGAAATAGATGCCACATACTTTATTGCCGATTCGGATCGGGAAAATGTGCCGGCAATCCGGAAACAGGTGGAGGCGGCCTGCCAGGAATATATCGGGTGGCAGCGTCAGGCGATAGGAAGAGACGTAAATCCTGCCCAGCTCATGTACCGGATGATCCATGCAGGCGCGTGCAATGCTATAATCCGAAGCCCTGCATGGCAGGAGATAACAGAGGCGGTTATTTCCAGGCCGGGAACTGTGCGGCTCGATTATGGAGGCTTACAGGATGGGGGGCTGAACGATGCGAATGCTTTATGACGGAGGCCCTTACGAACTGTTACCGGATAGCTTAAAAACGCCTGAACATGAAGCAATCGGATATGCGGTGACAGAAGCGCTTAAAAAAATGCTTGGGTTCGCGCAAACCATTTCGCTGTACGCAGATTTAAGCAGCGTTCCGGATGAAATCTTACATGTAATGGCCCTGGAGCTGAGGACACAGTATTATGATGCATCGGCGGATCGGGCGGTACGGGAGGGGCTGGTTCGCCAGACGCTGGCATGGTATCTGCACGCCGGCACGAATTCTGTCCTTACGGAATACCTGGCCACGCTGTTCGAGGGCGGAAGATTGCTGGAATGGTACGATTACGGCGGCAGGCCATATTACTTTAAGGCGCTGGTCAACTTAAAGCTGGATGATGAGATACGCCCGGGAGACGGGAAAAAAATCATCCGGCAGATCCATGCTTATAAAAACGTGCGTTCATGGCTGGAGGCATTGATTTTTTGTATTCATGCCAGTTATGCGGTTGCAGTCAGTTACGGGAATTTTGTCCGTTTAAGGGCCGAATTCTTCCCGCGCTATAACCTGGCTTATTTGAGGCTGGACGGTAGCTGGAAGCTCGATGGGACCCGGAGGCTGAACGGCTATGACAGCGCCAGCTCCCTGGACTTCTACCCGGTAAAAATCCGGATATGGATGGGGGCTTCGGAAGATGTACAGGCCGCGGGACAACTGTGTTTTGCCAGCCGGGCGGAACCGGATATAAAGACAGAAACCTCTCTCCGGATACAGGCGGAAACTCCCGCAGGGCCTGAGACAGGGGAACGGCTGAAGGTGGGCAGCGCTGTAGGGACAAACGTATCATCCGGTTCCGGGCTGCATCTTATTCAGACAGCGCGGGCGGATGCGGCGACAGGGAGCGGGGTACAGCTACAGACAGAGGCAGCGGAGAAAATGCAGGCCAAACAGCAGTTGCGGATTCGGTCAGGCGCAGGTATTTCTGTGGAAACACACAGCTATATGACGAAACTGAACCGCCTTGACGGGACATGGAAATTAGACGGCAGCCGGAAGCTGGACGGCGGCCGCTATATTTTATAAAAAAGGAAGGATAAAAAAGATGGCAGAAAACAAGGGAGTAATCACAGTAGTCGGGCGCAAAAAGATCTGCATGGCCCATTCCGGCGACGCTTCCCTCCCGGCGATTGTAAAGATGGCCTGGGGAGACGGCGGCGTGGATGAAAACGGGGTTCCGAAGCTGGCAACCGGAAACGAAATAGGGCTCTATAATGAGCTGTTAAAAAAGGACATCGAATCGCACGTATACGCAAATGAGGAGAAGACAACCTGCCGCTATACGGCCACCCTGGAGAGAGGGGAGCTGACCGGGAAGGAAATCTCGGAAATGGGGCTGTTTGACGAAGACGGGGAACTGATTGCGTACCGTTCGTTTATGCGGAAAGGGAAGGATGAAGACATCCCGCAGATCTATGACATGGATGAAATCTTTTAAGGGGGGACGGAATATGGCATTCACAATTAAAAATCCCCCGGAATTTACATTGGAGATCCCCCAATGGGACAGGGATTCGCTGGGGGACGGAATAGAAATGGCAAAAGTCCCGGAGGCATTGCTTAACAATGAGGTTTATTTAAAGGCTGTTGCAGAACGCCTGGAACATGTGACGCCGGTTATGCTCCCGACCTCCGGGTGGACGGGGACCACGGCCCCGTTTACGCAGACCGTGGCGGTTTCAGGGGCAGTGGACGGCATGGAGCCAATGGTAGTGAGCGGCCTGGCGGACGGGGCGTCTGCGGCGGCGCAGAAGGCATACATAAAAGCGTATGGTATCGTGTGCAGCGGGACAGCGGAGCTGGGGAATGGGACAGCCACGTTTAAGGTATACAAAAAGCCGGCCTCGGATATCACGGTCGGCTTAAAGGGGGTATAAGGAGATGAGCAGGATTTGGCTTCCGGGCGGGGCGGGAGGGGCGGATCTGGACGTGATAACAGCAGGGGCCGGCGATGTCCTCTCCGGGAAGGTGATTGTGGATAAGGACGGGGAGCCCCTTACCGGGACGCTGGCCCTTACCGGTACGGCGGCCGACAGCCATGTGCTTTCCGGCCAGACCTATTACAATACGGATGCAAAGACAAAGCGGACAGGGAACATGGCAAACCGGGGCGCTGTGAGCCAGGCGCTGAACGCGGGAGGCTCCTACACGATTCCCGCCGGATACCACAACGGGGCCGGGAAAGTGACGGCAAACAGCCTTGCCAGCCAGACATCAGCGAACGCGGCTGCAGGGCATATCCTGTCCGGGAAGACTGCCTGGGTGAATGGGGCAAAGGTGACAGGGAACATAGCCAGCCTGGACGGGCAGACCGTCACGCCGGGGGCCTCCGCAAAAACTGTTTCGTGCTCCGGGAAATATATGACAGGGAACGTTACCGTGAGCGCGGTGTCAAACCTGACGGCGGCCAATATCAAAAAAGGCGTTACGGTGGGAGGCGTTGTCGGGACGTATGAGGGCTACGCTTCATCCCCGCTGTACCTGTTTAGAAATGGTACATGGAGTAATTTGCAGACGACGGGGGTGACAACGACAAATGGCAGCACTAAAGCAGTAGTGTCGAACGGTACCCTGATTATCTATCCGGCTCTTTCTAATACTGAATCAGGAATGGCCAGGCTTAACCAGACGTTTAACCTGACAAATTATAAATTTATAAAAGCAAAGATTAAGACCGGGAAGACTGCCGGCCGGATAGGGATCGGCACGGCAGCAGATATTAAAGCCCTTACATCCCTGACGAAATATTCGGGAGAGTTGACTGTAGGAGTTGCCATTTTAGATGTTTCATCTGTTTCAGGAAATTATTATATATATTTGACCTCGTGTCATGATAGCAATGCTGGTAATCATGAAATAATAATAGGCGGCTCTACATCATACGAAGAGTTATTCCTCGCAAATACTTAAACCGCATACATGTTGATTATAAAGAAAGGAGGCGCTATGAACCAGACCGAAATAGAAGTTGCCCTTGCGGAGCATGGGAAAGAGATTGGCTCGCTTAAGCACCGGGTGGACGACATGGAAAGAATTGCGGATGCCGTCCACAGCCTGGCGGAACAGATGGCGGCGCAGACCGCGGAAATCCACCACCTGAGCGAAAACGTGGGGGAGGTGAAAGCGGATGTGGCGGAGCTTAAAGCAAAGCCGGCAGCGCGCTGGGAAAACCTGGTGGACGCCGCGCTCGGGGCTGTGGCCGGGGCGGCTTCGGCCCTGATTTTTAAGTAGAGTTTTAGGGAATGGAGAAAAGACAATGGATATCAATGAAATGATGAAGTACATATCGTATGCGTTAATGGCCATCGGGGTGATGGCTTTTTTCGTATCCGTGATTACGGAGGTGGTTAAGTCCTGGCCGGGCCTGGAGAAGCTCCCCACCTCCTGCGTGGTCATCGTCCTGTCCATAGCGCTTTGCCCGGCTGCCTTTATGGCGGTGATGCGCTGGCAGGGGCAGACGGTGGAATGGCACATGATGTTTGCATGTGTCATGGCCGCCTTTATTGTGGCGCTGGTGGCCATGGACGGCTGGGAGCGCGTTAAGGAAATCTGGGACAGGGCGCAGTACAGGAAAGACCGGCGGGAAAACCGGAAAAATGCCTGAACAGGCTGTATAGCAGGGTAACCCGGGGGAGCGAAGGATCCGCTCCCCTTTGTTATATAAAATTTTAACAGAGAAAAGGAGAACCAAACCATGGCAGACAATTGCAGAAAACACAAAATCAACGATGTAAACCATTACACCCACAGGACACCCGACACCGACTGCACATGCGCCGGGGAGGGCGGTTCAGAGCGCGGCCAGGGAAGAGGCCCGGCTACGGATCCGGCATTGACGGCAAAATCGCAGCCTCCGCTCCTGCACCCGCAGACACCGGAGGCAGAAGGGCCGGCGAAAGAAGGAAAAGGACAGTAGGATACTCAGATATAAAGCCCGGGTGTAAAAGCCCGGGCTTTTTCCGATCCGGAAAGGAAAAATTATGACAGAAAAACAGATGTTTGATTTGCTTGTAGCGGAAGGTTTATCCGAACACGGGGCGGCCGCCCTCCTCGGACATTTCCAGGCGGAAAGCGGGCTGAATCCCCGGAACCTGCAGAACAGTTACGAGAAAAAGCTGGGATTTACAGACGATACCTATACGGCGGCGGTGGATTCCGGAAGCTACGCAGGCTTTGTCCGGGACTGCGCGGGGTACGGGCTGGCACAGTGGACACACCGGGCGCGGAAGAAAGGGCTTTTGGAGTTTGCACAGGCGGCCGGCAAGTCTGTCGGCGATGCCGCTATGCAGCTTAAATTTGCGCTTTATGAGCTGAAGGGAGACTATAAAGATGTCTTTAATGCGCTGAAAACAGCAGTTGATATCAGGGCAGCGTCGGACATTGTTTTAACTAAGTATGAGATGCCGGCCGATCAGTCAGAGCCGGTAAAACAAAAACGCGCAGGCTATGGCCGGGAGATTTACAGGCGTTGTTCCGGAAAAATGGCTGGAGGCGGCATAACAGAAGCGCAGGCAAGGCAGAAATTAGTCTCAGTTGCCACACAATGGTATGGCCGCAAAGAGTCAGACGGCTCGCACCGGGAGATTATAGACATCTACAATGGACATGCTCCCCTCGCCAGGGGATACAGGGTAAAGTACACAGACGCCTGGTGTGCAACTTTTGGATCAGCTGCGGCCATCGCTGCCGGATATACGGATATTATCCCTGTGGAGTGCGGATGCGGGCAGATGATCGAATTGTTCCGTAAGATGGGCCGGTGGGTGGAGGATGACGCTTATATTCCATCGCCGGGGGATTATGTCTTTTATGACTGGGACGACAGCGGCGCGGGGGACTGCGCGGGCTGGCCGGATCATGTTGGCATCGTGGTAACGGTATCAGGGGGTAAAGCCAAGGTAATTGAGGGCAATAAAAACGATGCTGTTGAGTACAGGGAGATAGATGTAAACGGACGGTATATCAGGGGCTACGGCATCCCTGACTATGCATCCAAAGCAACGGCCCCGGAAGCCCCAGGACCTGCAGAAACAGGATGGGAAAAGGATGCACAGGGGAAATACAGGTATAAAGAGGATAACGGCCTGTGGGCAGCAAATAAATGGTTGCTCATCAATCATCACTGGTATCTGTTTGGAAAAGACGGGTACATGCTTACTGGCTGGCAGCGCTGGGACGGCAGCCACGTATTGGGGCCGGACGATCCGGGGGAATGGTATTTCCTGGACAATACGCCGGGCGGGCCGCTGGAGGGCGCGTGCTGGCACAGTACGGATTATGGGGCCCTGCGTGTATGGGATGTGAAGGAATAGTAAAAAAGGGCGGTAGGTTTTATCCTGCCGCCTGTTCCTTTACATATTGTTCAAATTCTTTTGGTGTTATACAAAGAGTCGCAATAGCAAGACTGTAAACCCATTTCTCTGCCGCTTCTTTGCTTTCTTTTTGGAGTATTTCGAGCATTTTCTTCTGGACTTCCTCTTTTTCGGTCAGTTCTGCCGCCCTATCCCCTAAAATTTTGCATACTTCTTTATCTGTCATATCTCCCTCGCTTTCTCCCTGCATTACCCGGCAGGGACGGGATGGAATTAATCAATCAGCAACAATTTCAATGTAATGTTTCCAGGTTCCGTCTGCCTTCTTACCAAAAGACCCAAATCGCTTTAATTCGCGTTCTCCAAAAGGGCTTTTTATAAGTTCCGCTCCACACATAAAGTGGCGAGAAATAATTTTCCTTTTTGGCGTTGTTTCCCTAATCTCGAAAATATCAGGTGAATCCCATCCAGTCCAGACTTCTAAAACATCTTTTGCCTTCATCTCTTACCTTCTTTCTCCCGGCGCAACCCTGCCGGGTGGATGATATCTAACAATTTACAACCGCCTGTATCCCTGCAACTATCAGCTCATAAGTGACTCCTTTTAATGACTTTGCCCTGTCTATAAGAGCTTTGTGCATTACGGATGGCATCCTATGTACACCGTTAAGAACGGCTAAGCATTCATCGTAGTTAAGGATATTTATCATTTCCAGCGCTTGCTGCATGTTTTCCAATCTATCAATTTTCTTTTTTGCTAAATCTTTTCTTGTCATTTTCCATGTCCTCCATTCCTTTGATAAATCTATTATAAACCAATATTGGTTTAATGTCAAATACTTTTAAACTTTATTTGGATTATTTTTCTTGACTTTTATTTAATATCAAATTAGAATGGAAGAAAGGAGGTTCATTTATGCTGGCATATAAAATAGATGTGATAGAAACGCTGAAGGAATCAGGGTATAATAGCACTAGAATATTAAGGGAAAATATACTTAGTCAATCCGCTATGCAGAAGTTGAGAAAAGGGGAAATGATAGGAATAAAGACATTGGAACAGCTTTGTGAATTATTAGATATGCAACCGGGAAATATAATAAAGTATGTAGAAAATAAACCAAAAAAAATTTAATTTTTTCGTTGACAATAAACCAAAATTAGTTTATAATGATATTATCAGATGGGGCAAGTAAATCTGAAATACGGAAAGAGAGGCAGGAATGGAGATAATGACAGATAAACAGGTAAGGTTTTTAACATGGTTAATAACCACAGCAACAGATAAATGCACATCCATTGAGGAAGTACACGAACTGAATCGGGAGATCAGAAAACATTCAGATGGACTGATCGATTTAGCAGTAAAGGAAGATAAAGAAAAGGAATAAAAATGAGAGCGGGACTTGCCACCGCTCTTTTCTTTTGAAAAATCTCCCACGACAAGAGGCGGCAGTGATGCCGTTCCTCACGAGAAGATTCTGTGATACAAGGCGGCAGGGAAACTTGCCGTTTTATTATAGTAGCCTGCTTAACTCGGTTAAATTGCCATGTTCATCCATAATAAGAGAGTTCCAAGTGTCATCATCGGGATTGTATTCTCGCAATATTTGACCGGCCTCCAAAAACTCGGATAAACTAACGCCGAGAGCAGATGCTATTTTTCTCAGGTTTTCTACACTGAGAGCGTATTTATTTGCTTCATATTGCCGTATTGTTATTTCAGCCAATCCAGTCACTACGCCAAGCTGTTTCTGTGTTACTTGGCGTGCCTTGCGAATAATTTTAATTTTTTCGCCAATAGCCATAGGTTCAACTCCTTAATAGTAGTGTAAAATTAGAAGATGAGTTACAGAAAGAAGCCAAAATTGAGGCGATACGACAGAATAAGTCGTTGACACAGTATGTATCTGATCTTGTGAAAAAGGAACTTGAAACTAAAAAAGAGCAAACACAGAAGCTTTGACCGGCAATGCGTTTGCTCAATCAACAAATCCAGAAAGGACTTATATATTCAGTATAACATTTCTTTTCTGGAAAAACAAGAATTTTTTAGAAAGGAAGATTTTGTTATGTCGGGAAAAGTAGTAAAAGTGAACAATCAGAATGTAGCCATCAAGGATTTCAACGGGCAGAGAGTAGTTACTTTTAAGGATATTGATACCGTACATGAAAGAGCAGATGGAACAGCCAGAAAGAGATTTAATGATAACAAGAATCATTTCGTTGAAGGCGAAGATTTCTTTGTTTTAACCCAGCCGTCCGAAATTCGGACACTTGGTATTGAAAGACCACAAGGTGGTGTTCCGGAAAAAGTAACCCTTGTCACAGAATCCGGCTACCTCATGCTGGTAAAGTCTTTTACTGATGATTTAGCCTGGAATGTTCAGCGCCAGCTTGTGAAATCTTATTTTAAAGCCGTTCAGCAGAATGAGACAAAGCGGAAGGTTCAGTCCGGGCGTCTTTCCCTGTCCTCCGCAAGCATAATGGTAAAAAATGTTATAGGAAGCCTGGAATGCGCAAGGGTAGAACCCGCGTACATAGCGGCGGAGGTAAAACGCCTATATTCAACATTAGGATATGAAATAATGACAGCCGCCGTTATTTTACCGGATCTTACGGCAGAACCGAAAAAGAGGTTGCTTAGACACCGCCTATAGGCGGTACCGAAAAATGCCCTGGAGGGGCTTATCCAGACCACCGACAGAGCCGGTGGTCAAGCCGTATGGCTGTGATTAATATTACCATAAATCTATCGGCTCATATACATACGGCCCCCCAATGGCCGTGGCCCCCTTAAACATGGTCCGCCGCGTGGCGGAATATGCGCTGACCGAGATTCCCAGGGAGAAGATCCGGCTGGGAGTGCCGAATTACGGCTATGACTGGGCTCTGCCCTATGAGCGGGGGGTGACAAAGGCCGTGAGTCTGGGCTATACGGATGCGATCCGTCTGGCGATTGACCACGGCGTGCCGATTCAGTTTGACGAGATCGCAAAATGTCCGTTTTTCCGGTACTGGCAGTATGGAATTCTGCATGAGGTATGGTTTGAAGATGTGCGGAGCATGCAGGCGACCTTTGATCTGATAAAGGAGCTCGGACTTTCCGGAGCCGGGTACTGGCAGCTTATGCGGCTGTTCCGCGCGAACTGGCTGCTGGCCGAGGCGGAATTTGAGATTTTATAAGAGCGCCCCGGGCCGGCTGATGCTGATGTATACACAGTATCCGGGAGTAACCGTTCAGAGGCTGCCTGAACGGTTACATCCGGGAAACGGAATTTATGGATTGTCGTACGATTTCTCTTCCATATTTCCATATGAAATGATATACTAAATACATAGGAAAAGAAGAATTATGGTTCAGTATGCGGCTTTGCGGGATTTTTTCGTAACAGTTCAGAGCTTATCTGAACTGTTACATGTTTTCTGTGGGCTGCATAAGGAGAAAAAGGATGAAAAAACTGATTTCCTGGAACGTGAATGGGATTAGGGCCTGCGTTTCTAAGGGTTTTCTGGACAGATTCAGGGAGCTGGACGCTGATGTATTCTGTATACAGGAGACAAAGCTTCAGGACGGGCAGATTACGCTTGATCTGGACGGATATTATCAATACTGGAATTATGCACAGAAGAAAGGTTATTCAGGAACGGCTCTGTTTACAAAGGAACAGCCGATTTCCGTGTGCCGCGGGATAGGGATGGAGGAACATGATCAGGAGGGACGCGTCATCACGGCCGAATACGATCGCTTCTATGTCGTGACGTGTTATACGCCGAATTCCCAGGAGGGGCTTGCAAGGCTTCCTTACCGGATGCGCTGGGAGGATGATTTCCGGTCGTATTTGGGTTCTCTGGAAGAAAAAAAGCCGGTGATTTTCTGCGGGGATTTGAATGTGGCGCATCAGGAGATTGATTTGAAGAACCCGAAGACAAACCGGAAGAATGCGGGATTTACAGATGATGAGAGGGAGAAATTTACCAGGCTTCTGAATGCGGGCTATATTGATACGTACCGTTATTTCTATCCTGAGCAGGAAGGGGTTTATTCATGGTGGTCGTACCGCTTTAAGGCGAGAGAGAAGAACGCGGGATGGCGTATTGATTATTTCTGCGCTTCCGAACGCTTAAAGGATCGCCTGTACGGCGCGTCGATCCATACGGAAATCTTCGGCTCGGATCACTGTCCGGTGGAGCTGTTGCTGAAAACGGAATAGAGATTTGTGCAGCATTGTGTAAATAACGGTGAATTAAGTGGAATTTGCGCAGCGCTGCGCCAGGCTACAGAAGATGGGGGATGACGAATGAAGGCAGACAAAATTAAGACGGCGCAGCACAGCAGAGGATGCTATGTGCCGGGCATTACCGGAATTGAGGGTGGAATTCGTATCTGTACTGTGGCTTCCGGGAAAAGCTGCAGCCTGCTGGTTTATGAGAAAGGCGGGAAAAAGGGGAGAGAGATCCCGTTTCCCCCGGAGCAGAGGATTGGGAACGTGTGGTCCATGGATTTACTGGCAGAGGATTTTGCCGATCTGGAATACTGCTTAAAAGTCGATGGAAGGGAGGAGACGGATCCGTATGGCCGGGCTTACTCGGGCCGGGAGCGGTGGGGAGCCGGAGCGTCGGCAAGACAGCCGGTCCGATGCCTGTTCGAGCCTGTCCCCTATGACTGGGAAGGCGATAAGCCTTTGAAGCAGCCCCTTTCGGATATGATTCTTTACCGCATTCACACAAGAGGATTTACGATGCATGGTTCTTCTAAGGTGGAGGACCGTGGAACCTTTCGGGCCATTCTGGCAAAAATTCCGTACCTGAAGGAATTGGGGATAACGGCGCTTGAGCTGATGCCTCCCAACGAATTTGAAGAGCGGATGACAGAGACGGACGAGGCAAAGAATCCGTATGCCCCTCCGATACCGGAGGGGAAGCTGAACTACTGGGGATATGCGAAAAGCTGGCATTTTGCGCCGAAGGCGGCTTATGCGTCCGGAAAGGCTGTCCCCGGTGGAAAGTCGCCGTGCCGCGAATTTAAGGATCTGGTTAAGGCGCTGCACCAAAACGGGATAGAGCTGATTATAGAGCTGTATTTTACGGGAAAGGAGAGCGCCGGCCTTGTACAGGAGGCGGTTCGTTTCTGGGTTCGCGAATATCATGTGGACGGCGTTCACCTGGTGGGAGCGGCCCCGACAGCCCTTCTGGCCGATGATCCCCTGCTGGCGGATACAAAGCTGTTTGCAGTTTCCTGGGACGGCCTTTTGCCCGTAAAGGCAGGATCGCGGGAAATAGAGGCCGGACAGTGGGCGGCGCGCCGCTTTGCTGAGTACAACGACGGCTTTATGATCGATATGCGCCGGGCGCTGAAAGGCGACGAGGGCCAGATTAATCCGATGATTTTCCGCACCCGCAGAAATCCCGGCGGATACGGAGTCGTGAACTATATGGCCAATACGAACGGCTTTACCATGATGGACATGGTTTCTTATGAGCAAAAGCACAATGAGGCGAACGGGGAAGATAACCGGGACGGGAGCGACTATAACTGTACCTGGAACTGTGGGGTCGAAGGCCCGTCCAGGAAGATGAAGATCCGGCAGATGCGCCGCCGGCAGTTGCGTAATGCGTTTCTTCTGCTGCTGCTGAGCCAGGGAACACCGCTTATCATGGCCGGCGACGAATTCGGGAATTCCAAGGGAGGCAACAATAACTCCTATTGCCAGGACAATGATATTTCCTGGCTCAACTGGAATCTTGTAAAAAGCAATCAGGATTTGCTGGAATTTGTCAAATATGCAATCGCTTTCCGGAAAAAGCACCCTGTATTTCATATGGAGACAGAGCCGAAAAATATTGACTATCTGGTCTGCGGCCATCCGGACGTATCATATCACGGAGTCAGGGCCTGGTGTCCGGAGTTTGAGGGCTTCAGGCGTCAGCTTGGGATTATGTACTGCGGAGAATACGGGAGAAAGGCGGATCAGACGCCCGACGACTATTTCTTTGTCGCATATAATATGCACTGGGAGCCGCATGAGTTTGCGCTTCCCAAGCTTCCGAAGGGAATGCGCTGGCATGTGTCATTCAATACAGATGACGCCAAAGTGAATGGAATTTACCCGGAGGGCGGCGAGCCGGTTTTGGAAAATCAGAAGAGCTGTCTGATTCCGGCCAGAAGCATTGTCGTATTTATCGGCCTTCGCGCCGGAAAAGGCGGAGAGGCGGTGTACAGCCAGAAAGCCCATCCGGAAGGCGGCGCACAAAAGCCAGACGCCGCCGGAGAAAAACGATCCGCAACCAGAGCGGACGCAAAGACAGCAGCCAAAGCGGACGCAAAGACAGCAGCCAAAGCGGACGCAAAGACAGCAGCCAAAGCGGGCGCTGAGAGCAAAGGTGAAGGTAAAGACACAGACATCTGAACGCTTATACCTGAAGCGCTTACAGGAAAAAGAGTGAAAATGGCGGAGGAAGAGGCGGAGATACATGAGAAAGAAGGTAGCAGCAGGAATCAGAAGCAGATTAAAGTCAGCCGTTTCGCTGACGCTGGCCGGGGCGCTTTTATGTATGGCCGGAAGCGCTGAGGCGGACAGGGAGACGATCCGCAAGCAGTCTTATTTTCTGGGGCCCAATTATAATACGATGCCCTGGTCGGATTACTACGGGAGCTATCAGTGGGCTCTGCAGAATAACGGATTTTTCAGACTGGTGTCCGCCGGACAGCTTACCGCGGGGAACGAAAGCGGAGTGGACGGCCCGGCTGACGGAGGCAGTACCGATGTGCTGTCTGTGGAAGGCATTGACATTCATATCCTTCCCGCCTGGGAGAAATATGCGGCAAGAGAGGGCAAACGCCCGGTTACGGTGGCGCTGATCGATACAGGAGTGGATATCAGCCATCCGGAGCTGAGCGGTTCCATCTGGCTCAATGAAGATGAGATACCGGGAGACGGGATTGACAATGACGGTAACGGATACGTGGATGATTACTACGGCTGGAATTTTTATAACGATAACGCGGCTGTTTTTTCCGGAAAAGAGGATGATCACGGTACGCATTCCGCGGGAACGATCGCGGCGGCGCGAAATTCGGAAGGGATCGCCGGTATCTGTGATCCGGCCTATGTCAAGATCATGGTGTTGAAAACACTGGGAACAGAGGCGGGCATTGGCACCGCGGGCAATGTGTCGCGCGCGATCCGGTATGCGGAGGCAAACGGCGCTCAGATTTGTAATTTGAGCTTCGGGACCGTTCACTACAGCGAGGAGCTCTACCGCACGATGAAGGAGTCGGGCATGCTGTTCGTGGTAGCGGCGGGAAACGGGGATCAGACCGGAAACGGCATTGACATCGGAAGCAGCCCGGTCTATCCGGCGAGCTTTGACCTGGAAAATATCATTGCCGTGGCAAACTTACAGTTTGACGGCCAGCTTGATCCTGCTTCCAATTACAGCGCCGTACATGTGGATCTGGCGGCGCCGGGAAGCTACATACTGAGCACGGTATCCGGCGGCGGCGTAAATTACATGAGCGGTACGTCCATGGCCGCGCCGATGGTTACCGGGGCGGCGGCTATGATGGCCTCCTATGACCCGTCTCTTGGAGCTATGGATCTCAAAAGCCGGATTTTAAGCTCCGTCCGCCGCCTGGAGACGCTGGAGGGGAAGGTCGCCACAGGCGGCATGCTGGATGTGACAGCGGCTATGGCATTTTCCGGCTGACATGTTATATGAGGATATCTCCAAAGGAGCCGGATCCGGGTTATGCCGCGCAGGAATATCAGCGGCATTCCCAGCGCCCGGACGCGCCGCAGGGCAGGATAAGGCCGCTCTCCTCAACCGGCAGTCCCAGCTCGCCGGAGCACACATGTCCCCTGTGCTTTGGCATCAGCTCCACAGAGAGCATGTAGGTCAGCACAGAAGGCGCGAGTCCCGTGGTATAGGAATTGATCAGGAGGAACAGGGGCTGATCGGATAAAAGCTGTGCGCACAGCCTGACAAAGGGGTGGATGGAATCTTCAATCTTCCATACCTCGCCCTTTGGTCCCCGCCCATAAGACGGCGGATCCATAATGATACCGTCATAATGGTTTCCGCGGCGTATTTCCCGCTCGACGAACTTCACGCAGTCATCCACGATCCAGCGGATGGGGGCGTCCGAAAGTCCGGACGAGCGGGCGTTTTCTTTTGCCCAGGAAACCATGCCCTTTGAGGCGTCCACATGGGTCACAGCAGCCCCGGCTTTGGCAGCGGCCAGAGTGGCCCCGCCCGTGTAGGCAAAGAGATTCAGTACCCGGATCGGCCGCCCGGCTGTGCGGATGCGCTCCCCAAACCAGTCCCAGTTCGCAGCCTGTTCCGGAAACAGCCCGGTGTGCTTGAAGCTGAACGGTTTTAAATGAAAGGTGAGTTCTTTGTAGCGGATTGACCACTGCTGCGGCAGATCAAAGAATTCCCACTCGCCGCCGCCGCGCGGGCTCCTGTGATAGTGGGCGTTCATCCGTTTCCAGCCCCGGTGCTTCCTGGGCGTGTCCCAGATAACCTGGGGATCCGGGCGGACCAGGGTATAGTCCCCCCATCTCTCCAGCTTTTCGCCTTTGGAGCAGTCAATTACTTTATAGTCTTTCCAGCCGTCGGCTATCCACATGATTTTGTATTCCTCCGATTTTTTCTGAATGATAATACCTTTATTTTGAAGGCTTTAAGGGGAAAAGTCAAGGGAATTCGGACTGGCATTAAATCGTAATCAAATTGAAAGATTATTCTGCTTGAACATTTAATACTCCCTTGATAAAATGTTCTATAGGTTATTGCATACATGAGGGAGGGCTCTATATGAGGAAGAAACGAATCGCGGCGCTGGCTGTTTCCGCTGTGCTGGCGCTTGGAACCATGACTTATACGTCGTATGCGGCGGAAGGCTGGCAGCAGTCAGGCGCGGACTGGGTCTACACGGATGCGAATGGTAATAAAATTACAAATGAGTGGAGAAAAGGGGCGGACAACCTTTGGAGATACTTAAACAGCCAGGGCATTATGGCTGTAAACGCCTGGGCGGACGACGATTATTACGTTGACAACAACGGCATCATGGTGACCAACAAGTGGATGAAGCTGCCGGTCAAGAATCCGAACTGGGATGAGCAGAACGATCTGGTATGGTATTATTTTTCCAACAGCGGAAAAGCCGTGACAGACGGATGGTCCAAGATAGACGGAAAATATTATTTCTTTGATTCCGAAGGCATTATGCAGACGGGCTGGGTGGACGACGACACATATTACCTGGGCGAGGACGGCGCGATGCGCACCGGATGGATGTTCCTGCGCGATCCGGATTCGGACGACGATTCCTTTAGCAATGAGGTGGTTCCGTTCGGAGATGACGAGGACAGCCATTGGTACTATTTCTTAAGCTCCGGAAAGAAATATGCGCCGAGCATATCAAGCGGAGACTACAAGCTCTATAAGATTGACGGCGTTTACTACTGCTTTGACGGTAACGGCGCGATGCATACCGGCTGGGTGGATATGGGCGACAAGGGAGACGGAAGCTTTGAAAACTACCGTTTCTTCCAGGATAACGGCAGCGTACAGACCGGCTGGTACACGACCACCCCTCCGGAGGACAATGACTTAAACATGGATCTGGGCGGCGATGTGGAATATTACTATTTCTCCAGTAACGGCACCCCGAAGGTAGGCCCCCCCATCGAGGAAGCATCCACAAGCGATTTAGTGAAAATCAACGGAATCACCTACCTCTTCAATGAAAAGGGAAACCCCGTTTACGGTTTAAGAAAGCTCCAGGTAGGCAACACCGGCGAATACGCCTGCTACTACTTCGGCCCGGACAAAGCCACCAGCTCTGTCATCAAAGGGAAAGGCACAGTAGAAGAAGGCGACGGCTCCAAGAGCCAGTTCTACTTCACAGAAACCGGAAACAAAATGGGCCGCGGTTTTACCGGCGTGAAAGACACTTACCTGTACTATATGGGCAAGCTCCAGAAAGCCGAGAGCGGCACGAAATATGAAGCGATCAACATCGAAGGCAAGATTTATCTGGTGAATACATCCGGAAAGATCGTGAAATCCGGAAGTGTAAAGGACTCCAGCGGGACCAAATATAAAACCAATACCAGCGGGCAGGTTACGCAGGTGGACGGGGAAGATAACGATGGAAAATCCTTGGCCAGAGGACCGGTTGAGCCGGTTTACTGGGACGAATAGGGCATCCGTAAGCCGTAATTGATTATAGAAGAAAAGCGAATTTGCAGAAAGAAGGCGTAAGCTTTGATGCGGATTCGCTTTTTTGGTTGTTGGGTAAAGTAGTTGTGAGAGGGCCGCCATCCCTTTATCCCGCGGCACATTCTATGAATAACACCAAATCCGAAAAATCATAAAACCAGAGAAAAACCTGAGAAAAACATGCAAAAACATCTTGCAATCCCCCCAAAAATGTGATATGCTATCAAAGCTGTGGCATGATAGCAATGAAGCGTGAGGTTGCTGTTCCCTATATATTATATAGAAGAAACAGGTTTTCCGCGGAGCGAATGTCAAGTTAGGAAACTGGCGACAAGTCACTGTACAATTTCAAAGGATATCCCCCGAACCAGGGGATTTCGTGTATATCCCGCAGGGACACACACGGACATGTGTACAGTCACCGCTTGTCGTGCTTATTTATGGCGGTAGAACGATTGCAGAGAGCAGTTCTATCGTGTAGTACGAAAAGGAGGCGACTTTTTTTATGGCAAGTCAAGTTATGAGAATCACATTGAAGGCTTATGATCACCAGTTGGTAGACCAGTCCGCTGCAAAGATCATTGAGACGGTAAAGAAAAACGGAGCGAAAGTGAGCGGGCCGGTGCCGCTGCCGACGAAGAAAGAGGTAGTGACCATTTTAAGAGCAGTTCATAAGTATAAAGATTCGAGAGAGCAGTTTGAGCAGAGAACACATAAGAGGCTCATTGACATCATTGCCCCCAGCCAGAAGACAGTGGATGCATTGCAGAGACTGGAGATGCCGGCTGGCGTTTGCATCAACGTAAAGATGAAGGCGAAATAAGCAGCCAAAGCGGCTTATAATTCATGCAAATCCTAAAAGGTTTAGATAGACATAGAAAGCCGGCGGCTTTCGGTTCTGGACTGTTCTAGGATGAGCGCGGGGAGCACATGTGCAAAGCGCGTTCCGCTGTAGAAAAAGACAGGAGGTCAAAAAATGAAGAAAGCGATTTTAGCTACCAAAGTCGGAATGACTCAAATCTTCAACGAAGATGGAGTGTTGACTCCGGTAACCGTCCTTCAGGCAGGACCGTGTGTGGTGACACAGGTTAAGACAGAGGAGAATGACGGCTACAAAGCAGTACAGGTTGGTTTTGTTGACAAGAGAGAGAAGCTTGTGAACAAGCCGGTAAAAGGACATTTTGACAAGGCGGGCGTTTCGTACAAGAGATATGTGAGAGAGTTTTGTCTTGAGAACGCCGAGGAATATTCCGTTAAGGACGAGATCAAGGCGGATATCTTTGCTGCGGGCGACAAGGTTGATGCGACTGCCATCTCTAAAGGTAAGGGCTTTCAGGGCGCTATCAAGAGACATGGCCAGCACAGAGGACCTATGACACACGGTTCCAAATTCCATCGTCATCAGGGTTCCAACGGTTCCGCTACCACACCCGGACGCGTGTTCAAGGGTAAAGGAATGCCGGGCCACATGGGGCATGAGAGAGTTACGGTTCAGAATCTGCAGATTGTGAGAGTGGATGCTGACAATAACCTCATCCTCATCAAGGGCTCTGTACCCGGACCTAAGAAATCCTTAGTAACAATCAAAGAGACAGTAAAGGCCGGCAAATAGGGTTTTTACAGGAAAGGAGGAACATACAGATGGCAAACGTATCTGTTTTCAATATGGAAGGCAACGAAGTCGGCACATTAGAGTTAAATGACGCCGTATTCGGTGTAGAAGTAAACGAACATCTGGTTCACATGGCTGTTGTGGCGCAGCTCGCCAACAAGCGTCAGGGAACACAGAAGGCAAAAACACGTTCCGAAGTTTCCGGCGGCGGAAGAAAACCGTGGAGACAGAAAGGAACCGGACATGCAAGGCAGGGTTCAACGAGAGCGCCCCAGTGGAAGGGCGGCGGCGTGGTATTTGCCCCGACTCCGCGCGACTACACCATCCGTCTGAATAAGAAGGAAAAGAGGGCCGCATTAAAATCCGCCCTGACGAGCAGAGTGAACGAGAATAAATTCATTGTTGTTGACGCCATGAATTTTGACGAGATCAAGACAAAGAAATTCGTGTCTGTCATGAACAATTTAAAGATTGACAAGGCGCTGGTTGTACTGGACGAGGGTTGCAGGAACACCGTATTATCCGCGAGAAACATCCCGACCGTTAAGACAGCTTCAGCGGGCACCATCAACGTATACGATATCTTAAAATACAGCACGGTAGTGGCGACCAAGGCCGCTGTGGCTTCTATCGAGGAGGTGTATGCATAATGGCAAACATTCAGTACTACGACGTAATCCTCAAGCCGGTTGTGACCGAGAAGAGCATGAACGCGATGAACGAGAGGAAATATACCTTTTTAGTTCACACAGAAGCGAACAAGTCCATGATCAAAGAGGCGGTTGAGAAGATGTTCCCCGGAACAAAGGTTGAGAAGGTTAATACCATGAATCTGGACGGCAAGACCAAGAGACGCGGCATGACCTTCGGAAAAACGGCGAAGACCAAAAAGGCGATTGTCCAGCTTACGGCAGACAGCAAGGAGATCGAGATTTTCGCGGGCCTGTAGGCCGCGGCAAAATTGCAGGAAGCAGCGGCGAACCCTATGCCGCGATAACGTTTTTAGAAACGCCAGGAGGCGTTGACGAAAGGAGTTAGAGTCATGGGAATCAAAACATACACCCCATATACACCTTCCAGGAGACATATGACCGGCTCTGATTTCTCTGAGATTACGAAGACGACACCAGAGAAATCCTTAGTGGTATCTTTAAAGAAGAACGCCGGCCGTAATAATCAGGGCAAAATCACAGTAAGGCACCGCGGAGGCGGCTCCAGAAGAAAATACAGAATCATTGATTTTAAGAGAAATAAAAAAGACGGCATTCCGGCAACCGTACAGGCAATTGAGTACGATCCGAACAGAAGCGCGAACATCGCCCTGATCTGCTATGCAGACGGCGAGAAGGCTTATATCCTTGCCCCGGCCGGTTTACAGGTTGGCATGAAGGTTATGAGCGGCCCGCAGGCAGAGGCGAAGGTTGGAAACTGCCTTCCGCTTTCCGATATTCCGGTCGGCGCGCAGATTCACAATATTGAGCTCTATCCGGGCAAGGGCGGTCAGCTCGTGCGTTCCGCAGGGAATACCGCTCAGTTAATGGCAAAAGAAGGAAAATATGCAACCCTCAGATTACCGTCCGGCGAGATGAGAATGGTTCCGATCATCTGCCGTGCAACCGTTGGCGTTGTCGGAAACGGCGATCACAACCTGATCAACATCGGTAAGGCAGGAAGAAAACGTCACATGGGTATCCGTCCTACGGTCCGCGGTTCGGTTATGAACCCGAACGACCATCCGCATGGCGGCGGCGAAGGAAAGACCGGTATCGGCCGTCCGGGTCCGTGCACGCCCTGGGGCAAACCTGCTCTTGGCTTAAAGACCAGAAAGAAGAATAAGCAGTCGAACAAGTTGATCGTAAGAAGAAGAAACGGTAAGCAGTAATCTAAGGAGGTATATCAATGGGTCGTTCATTAAAAAAAGGACCGTTTGCAGACGCTCACCTTTTAAAGAAGGTGGATGCAATGAACGCAGCAGGACAGAAACAGGTTATCAAAACCTGGTCCCGCCGTTCCACAATCTTCCCGCAGATGGTTGGACATACAATCGCAGTTCATGATGGCAGAAAACACGTTCCGGTATACATTACGGAGGACATGGTTGGACATAAGCTCGGCGAGTTTGTGGCCACAAGAACCTACAGAGGCCATGGAAAAGACGAGAAGAAGGCAGGCCGTAAGTAATTTTAGGCTTTTGAAAGGAGGGTTTCACCAATGGCTAAAGGACATAGATCCCAGATTAAGAGAGAAAGAAATGCTCAGAAGGATACGAGACCGTCAGCAAAGCTGTCTTACGCCAGAGTATCTGTTCAGAAAGCATGTTTCGTATTGGACGCCATCAGAGGCAAGGATGTTGAGACAGCGCTCGGTATTGTAACTTACAATCCCAGATATGCTTCTACTTTAATCAAAAAATTACTCGAATCAGCCATCGCAAATGCTGAGAACAACAATCAGATGGACAGGGAAAACCTTTACGTAGCCGAGTGCTATGCGAATAAAGGGCCGACCATGAAGAGAGTAAAACCGAGAGCACAGGGCAGAGCTTACAGGATCGAGAAGAGAATGAGCCACATCACAGTTGTGCTTGATGAGAAATAAAGGAGGCAAATATGGGACAGAAGGTTAATCCACACGGCTTGAGAGTCGGCGTTATTAAGGATTGGGATTCCAGATGGTATGCGGAAGCTGATTTTGCTGATAACCTGGTTGAGGATCACAAGATCAGAACATTTTTAAAGAAGAAATTATTCAGCGCAGGCATCTCCAAGATCGAGATCGAACGCGCATCCGATAAAGTAAAGATCATCATCTACACCGCAAAGCCCGGCGTTGTGATCGGCAAGGGCGGCGCTGAGATTGAGAAGACAAAGGCGCAGATTCAGAAGCTGACAGCCAGGAAGGTGTTTGTGGACATCAAAGAGGTAAAGCGTCCGGACAGAGACGCGCAGCTTGTGGCAGAGAATATTGCGCAGCAGCTTGAGAACCGCGTGTCCTTCCGCCGCGCCGTGAAATCCGCTATGGGCCGTAGCATGAAGGCCGGAGCCAAGGGCATTAAGGCATCCGTATCCGGACGTCTCGGCGGCGCTGATATTGCCCGCACCGAGTTCTACAGCGAGGGCACAATCCCGCTTCAGACATTAAGAGCAGATATTGACTATGGTTTCGCAGAGGCAGATACAACCTACGGCAAGACTGGCGTTAAGGTTTGGATCTACAAGGGCGAGGTACTTCCTGCTAAGGGAAATAAGGAAGGGAGCGATAAATAATGTTAATGCCGAAAAGAGTAAAGCGTCGTAAACAGTTCCGTGGTTCCATGGCGGGCAAGGCCACAAGAGGCAATATGATCAACTATGGAGAATTTGGTTTAGTCGCTACGGAGCCGTGCTGGATTAAGTCCAATCAGATAGAGGCAGCCCGTGTTGCCATGACCCGTTATATCAAACGTGGCGGTAAAGTATGGATCAAGATTTTCCCGGATAAGCCGGTTACCGCTAAGCCGGCTGAGACTCGTATGGGTTCCGGTAAAGGCTCTCTCGAATACTGGGTAGCGGTTGTAAAACCGGGCCGCGTGTTATTCGAGATCGCAGGTGTACCAGAGGAGACGGCCAGAGAGGCGCTTCGTCTTGCCATGCACAAGCTTCCCTGCAAGTGTAAGATTGCGTCTAAAGCAGATTTAGAAGGCGGTGATAACAGTGAAAATTAATAAGTATGTAGAAGATTTAAAGGCAAAATCAGCTGCAGAATTGAATGAAGAATTAGTAGCTGCTAAGAAAGAGCTTTTCAACTTAAGATTTCAGAATGCAACCAACCAGCTTGATAATACGAGCCGCATCAAAGAGGTTCGCAGAAATATCGCCCGCATTCAGACCGTGATCACACAGAAGGCTGAGTAGTCCGGAAGCGGTTTCACTGGCAAGGATCATTTTAATATAGATTGGATTCCTAAAACATAGGGAAAGGAGATATCTACCGTGGAAAGAAATCTTAGAAAGACACGTACTGGTAAAGTCGTAAGCGATAAAATGGATAAGACCATTGTAGTTGCTATCGAGAACCATGTAAAACATCCTTTAATCGGTAAGATTGTTAAAAAGACATATAAATTAAAAGCACACGACGAGAAGAACGAGTGTGGTATCGGCGATACCGTAAAGGTGATGGAGACAAGGCCATTATCCAAGGATAAGAGATGGAGGCTTGTCGAGATTATCGAGAAGGCCAGATAATTTCGGAAATCAGAAAGGAGTATTGGCATGATTCAGCAGGAGAGCAGATTAAGGGTTGCCGACAATACCGGTGCTAAAGAATTACTCTGTATCCGCGTGATGGGCGGTTCTACAAGAAGATATGCGAATATTGGCGATATTATTGTTGCCAGCGTTAAAGATGCAACGCCAGGCGGTGTTGTAAAGAAGGGCGACGTTGTAAAGGCGGTTGTTGTACGCACTGTGAAGGGCGCGCGCCGTAAGGACGGTTCCTATATTAAGTTCGACGAGAACGCGGCTGTTATCATCAAGGATGACAAGAATCCGAGAGGAACCCGTATCTTTGGGCCGGTGGCGAGAGAGCTGCGTGAGAAACAGTTCATGAAGATTGTTTCCCTGGCTCCGGAAGTGCTGTAGGAGGTGGCGACTGTGCATAAAATTAAAAAAGGCGACCTGGTAAAGGTTATTACAGGCAAGGACAAAGATAAATCCGGAAAGATTCTTTCCGTTAATTTAAAGAAGAACACCGTTCTCGTAGAGGGCTGCAACATGATCACAAAGCATACCAAACCCTCTCCGGTGAATCAGCAGGGCGGCATCATCCACCAGGAGGGCCCGATCCATATTTCCAACGTAATGCTGATGGTTGACGGGAAGACGACGAAAGTCGGCTTTGAGGTAAGAGATGGCAAAAAGGTCCGCGTTGCAAGGGCAACCGGTAAGGTGATTGATTAATACGGAGAGGAGGAACGTTTGAGTTGGCCAGATTAAAGGAGATATACCGTAGCGAGATCGTAGACGCTATGGTTAAAAAATTCGGATATAAAAACGTTATGGAAGTGCCGAAGCTTGAGAAGATTGTTGTCAACATGGGTGTCGGCGAGGCGAAAGAGAACGCTAAGGTTCTGGACTCTGCCGTAAGGGATATGGAGATTATCACAGGCCAGAAGGCAGTTCTGACAAAGGCTAAGAAATCCGTTGCAAACTTCAAGATCAGAGAGGGCATGGCAATCGGATGTAAGGTGACGCTGCGCGGCGAGAAGATGTATGAGTTTGCAGACCGCCTGATCAACCTGGCGCTTCCGCGTGTAAGAGACTTCCGCGGTGTAAACCCGAATGCATTTGACGGCAGAGGCAACTATGCCCTTGGTATCAAAGAGCAGCTTATCTTCCCGGAGATCGAGTACGATAAGGTTGATAAGGTGAGAGGCATGGATGTCATCTTCGTAACCACTGCAAAGACTGATGAAGAGGCGCGTGAACTGCTGACGCTGTTCAACATGCCGTTCGCGAAATAATAGGAGGATTTATCAATGGCTAAGACTTCGATGAAGATTAAACAGCAGCGTCCGGCAAAATTCTCCACCAGAGAATACAACCGCTGCAGGATTTGTGGCCGTCCACATGCGTATTTAAGAAAATATGGCATCTGCCGTATTTGTTTCCGTGAGTTAGCCTATAAAGGTGAAATCCCGGGCGTAAAGAAGGCCAGTTGGTAAGATCTGGCGTGCGGAATGGACCTTTGTTGCACCGGAAAGCGATGCTTTTGGGTGTGGCTGCAGAAACTTGATAAAAAGAAAAGGAGGCAAACTCAAGATGACTATGAGCGATCCGATTGCAGATATGCTGACAAGAATCCGCAATGCAAATATTAGGAAACATGATACAGTAGATATTCCGTCTTCCAAAATGAAATTAGCAATCGCTGATATCCTTTTGAAAGAAGGATATATTAAGAAATATGACATCGTTGAGGACGGCAGCTTTAAGACGATTCGCATTGAGTTAAAGTATGGCAAGGACAAGAATGAGAAGATCATTTCCGGGCTTAAGAGAATCTCCAAGCCGGGTCTTCGCGTGTATGCGAATAAGGATGAGATGCCGAAGGTTCTGGGCGGCTTAGGCGTGGCGATTGTTTCCACAAACCAGGGCGTGATCACAGACAAAACGGCCAGAGAGCTGGGCGTAGGCGGAGAGGTATTGGCCTTCGTCTGGTAAAAACTGAAAACAGAGAAGCCGCGGACGGCTTCTCCGAGAATTTAAGTAGGAGGGAACAGGCATGTCACGTATCGGAAGAATGCCAGTTGCGATTCCGGCAGGAGTAACTGTAACAATCGCAGAAAATAATGTAGTGACTGTAAAAGGACCGAAGGGAACGCTTGAGAGAGCGCTGGCTCCGGAGATGGAAATCAAGGAAGAGGACGGCCATATCGTCGTTTCAAGACCGAACGATTTAAAGAGGATGAAATCCTTACACGGCCTGACCAGGACATTGATTAACAACATGGTTCACGGCGTTACCGAGGGTTATGAGAAGGTTCTGGAAGTAAACGGCGTCGGTTACAGGGCTTCCAAGCAGGGCAAGAAGCTCACGCTGAACTTAGGCTACTCCCATCCGGTTGAGATGGAGGATCCCGAGGGCATTGAGACGGTTCTGGAGGGCCAGAACAAGATCACCGTTAAGGGAATCAGCAAGGAGAAGGTCGGACAGTACGCCGCTGAGATCCGGGATAAGAGAAGACCTGAGCCTTATAAGGGCAAGGGCATTAAATATGCTGATGAGGTTATCAGACGTAAAGTCGGTAAGACTGGTAAGAAATAATTAAGGAGTGTGTGAAGATGATTAGCAAAAAGTCAAGAAGCGAAGTCCGCGAGAAAAAGCACGCCAGATTACGTAATCGTTTTTCCGGCACATCTGAGAGACCGCGTTTAGCAGTATTCAGAAGCAATAATCATATGTATGCCCAGATTATCGACGACACAGCCCGCGTTACGTTAGCGGCTGCATCCACGACGGAGAAGGCTGTAAAGGCTGAGCTTGAGAAGACGGACAATGTGGCGGCGGCGGCTTACGTCGGAACAGTCATTGCAAAGAGGGCTCTGGAAAAGGGAATTAAGACGGTTGTTTTTGACAGAGGCGGATTTATTTATCACGGTAAGGTTCAGGCATTGGCAGACGCAGCCAGAGAAGCTGGTCTGGAATTCTAGTAGGAGGGAGAACATACACATGAAACGTACAAAAATTGATGCCAGCCAGTTCGAATTAGAAGACAAGGTAGTGGCAATCAAACGTGTATCTAAGACTGTGAAGGGCGGACGTACCATGAGATTCTCCGCGCTGGTCGTGGTTGGCGATAAGAACGGGCACGTTGGAGCAGGTATGGGCAAAGCCGCTGAAGTTCCGGAAGCGATCCGCAAGGGAAAAGAGGCTGCGGCGAGAAATCTGATGGCGGTTCCGCTGGATGACAACAGCAGCATTCCGCACGATTTTAACGGCAAATTCGGAAGCGCCAATGTGCTTCTTAAGAGAGCTCCGGAAGGTACCGGTATCATCGCAGGCGGCCCGGCCCGTGCGGTGCTGGAGCTTGCGGGATATAAGAATATCCGTACAAAGTCCTTAGGTTCCAATAATAAGACGAACGTTGTTTTAGCGACCCTTGCAGGCTTAAATGAGATCAAGATGCCTGAGGAGGTTGCAAAACTCCGCGGAAAATCGGTAGAAGAAATCATGAGCTAATAGGAGGAAGAGGACATGGCAGAGAAATTAAAAATCACGTTAGTAAAATCTCCTATCGGCGCCGTTCCGAAGCAGAAAGCGACTGTCGAGGCCCTTGGCCTTAGAAAGATGGGCAAGACAGTGGAGCTGCCGAACAACGATGCGGTTAAGGGAATGATTCAGAGAGTAAGGCACTTGGTAAAAGTGGAAGAGAGCTAAGATTTGTAAGGAGGTGCAGTCATGGATTTATCTAATTTACGGCCTGCCGAAGGTTCTAAGCACAGCGACAGCTTCAGAAGAGGGCGTGGGCACGGTTCAGGCAACGGTAAGACTGCCGGTAAGGGCCATAAGGGACAGAAAGCCCGTTCCGGAGCTCCGAGACCGGGGTTTGAGGGCGGCCAGATGCCTTTATACAGACGTATTCCGAAGAGAGGCTTCAAGAACCGGAATTCTAAGACCATCATTGGCATCAATGTAAGCGCCTTAGAGAGATTTGAGAACGACACAGTAGTAACGGTAGAAACCTTAATGGAAGCAGGGATTGTGAAAAACCCGCGCGACGGCGTTAAGATTCTTGGCAACGGCGAGCTGACAAAGAGACTGACAGTGAAGACAGACGCGGTCAGCGAGGGCGCGAAGGCCAAAATCGAAGCTGCCGGCGGAACCTGCGAGGTGATCTGATATGTTAAAAACGCTCCAGAATGCATTTAAGATAAAGGAGATCAGGGAGAAGCTTCTCTATACCTTCTTTATGCTGATTGTGATCCGCATCGGATCACAACTGCCGATTCCCGGAGTACAAACGACATTTTTTAAAGAACTGTTTGAGAGACAGTCCAACGATGCTTTTGGATTCATTAATACGATTACCGGCGGTTCGCTTACGAATATGTCGGTATTCGCATTGAGCATCACGCCCTACATCACATCTTCCATTATTATGCAGCTTCTGACGATTGCGATTCCGAAGCTGGAGGAGATGCAGCGCGAGGGTGAGGACGGAAGAAAAAAGATTGCGGAATATACGCGTTATCTGACGGTAGGGCTGGCCCTGATGCAGTCTGTGGCCATGTCCGTGGGCTTTGGCGGCAGGGGACTTCTGCTCAATTTCAATGCGATGAGCGTGATTGTCGCAGTAGCCACGATGACAGCCGGAAGCGCGATGCTGATGTGGATAGGCGAGCGGATCACGGAGCACGGCGTTGGAAACGGCATATCCATTGTTCTGCTGTTTAATATTATTTCCAGCATGCCGAATGATATGATCACGCTCTATGAGCGGTTCCTGTCCGGGAAGATTGTAGCGGTACAGGTTGTATCCGCGATCATTATTATAGCCGTGATTCTCGCAATGGTTGTATTTGTGATTATTCTTCAGGACGGCGAGAGGCGCATCCCCGTTCAGTATTCCAAGAAGATGCAGGGCAGGAAGATGGTAGGCGGACAGTCCACCAATATTCCGCTGAAGGTAAACACAGCAGGCGTTATCCCTGTTATTTTTGCCTCGTCCCTGATGTCCTTCCCGGTGGTGATTGCAGGCTTTTTCCCGATGGATCCGAGCTCGATCGGAGCGAAGATCCTGATGGTGCTGCGCTCTGACTCCTGGTTCCGTCCGGAGATGCCGTTTTACTCGATCGGTATGGTGGTATATGTGGCGCTGATTATTGTATTCGCCTATTTCTATACATCTATCACTTTTAATCCGCTTGAGGTTGCCAATAATATGAAAAAATCCGGCGGCTTTATACCGGGTATCCGTCCCGGCAGGCCGACCTCTGATTATCTGAACAATATTCTGAACTATATTGTGCTGATCGGCGTGTGCGGCCTGATCGTGGTCTGCCTGATTCCGATTATCATATCCGGTTTATTTACTGTCAATCAGTTGTCGTTTGGGGGCACTTCCCTGATTATCATTGTCGGAGTTGTGCTTGAGACGATCAAGGCGGTAGAATCACAGATGCTGGTTCGTAATTACAAAGGATTTTTGAATGATTAAAATGATTCGCTTTCCAGTACAGCGTTTCGTAGATACTCGTATACTAAGCGCCTGATATTTGTGTCAGTGCAAGGCGGCTGAATGAGGCGATGCGGTGGCATCGTCGATTGAAGCCAACGCGGCAATGGCGCAAATAGCGGGTGCTTAGTGTATGAGTATCTGCGAAATGCTGTACTGTGCAGGAGCTACCCGTAGACGGCAGATCCTGCATAGAGGCGATTCTTTTCTAATTTACTATATAAGGGGGAGGTTAGATAATGAAGATTATTATGCTGGGAGCGCCGGGCGCAGGCAAGGGGACACAGGCAAAGCGTATCGCGGAAAAGTATGGAATTCCGCACATTTCAACAGGAGACATCTTCCGGGCCAATATCAAAGAAGGCACAGAGCTTGGCTTAAAGGCAAAGGAATACATGGATCAGGGCCTTCTGGTTCCGGACGAGGTGACGATCGGCATGCTTCTCGACCGCATCCATCAGGCGGACTGCAAAAACGGCTATGTCCTGGACGGCTTCCCGAGGACGATCCCGCAGGCGGAGAGCCTTAACAAGGCCCTGGCCGATATGGGAGAGGCCATTGATTTTGCGATCGATGTGGACGTTCCGGACGAGAATATCGTAAACCGTATGGGCGGCCGCCGGGCCTGCTTAAAGTGCGGCGCGACTTATCATGTGGAGTACGCTGCGCCGAAGGCGGACGGGGTATGCGACGCCTGCGGATCCGGCCTGGTTCTGCGCGACGACGATAAGCCGGAGACGGTGCAGAAGCGCCTGACCGTGTACCATGACCAAACGCAGCCTCTCATTGAGTATTACAAGGGCCAGGGCGTTCTCCACTCCGTGGACGGGACGCAGGCTATGGAAGCTGTGTTTGAGAGCATCACGGGTATCCTGGGAGCATAGGAATATGGCAGTATCAATTAAATCTCCCAGAGAGATTGAGCTGATGAGGGAGGCGGGAAAGATTCTCGCCAAAACGCATGAGGAGCTGGGAAAACAGCTTAGGCCCGGGATGACGACCTGGGAGATCGATCATCTGGGAGAGGAAATTATCCGCAGCTATGGCTGTAAGCCCTCTTTTAAAAATTATAACGGCTATCCGGCTTCGATCTGCGTGTCGGTAAACGACGAGGTCGTCCATGGGATTCCGGATAAAAAGCATTATATAAAAGAGGGAGATATTGTGAGCCTGGACGCCGGGGTGATCTATAAGGGCTATCACTCCGACGCGGCCAGGACCCACGGGATCGGCGAGATCAGCAAAGCGGCAGAACAGCTCATTGAGGTGACAAAGCAAAGTTTTTACGAAGGGATTAAGTTTGCAAAACCCGGCAATCATCTTAATGACATTTCCACGGCAATCCAGAAATATGCGGAGAGCTTTGGCTACGGCGTGGTGAGAGATCTGGTCGGCCATGGGATTGGTTCTCATCTGCACGAGGATCCGGAGGTCCCGAATTTCTCCAGGCGGAGAAAAGGGATCCGCCTCCAGCCCGGCATGACGCTGGCGGTTGAGCCGATGATCAATGCAGGGCGTTACGAAGTGGTATGGCTGGATAATGAATGGACGGTTGTGACAAGGGACGGTTCGCTGTCGGCTCATTACGAGAATACGATTCTTATAACCGGGGACGGGCCGGAGATCCTGTCTCTTACGCATGCCTGAGCCGCCGCGCGCCGCGGGCGGGGCCTGCGGATTGCGCTTAACAGCATTGTTTTGAGGTGGTAGAATGGCAGAATATAAGGCAGGGCGCCTGGTTAAGTCCCTGGCCGGACATGACAGGGGACGCTTATTTATCATAGTAAGGGAAGAAGCGGAGTATGTTTATCTGGCGGACGGCAGGACCCGGACCGCGGCAAAACCGAAACGCAAGAAAAAAAAGCATGTCCAGATATCCCGGATCGGGGATGAGGCGATCATGGAAGCGCTGACAGGCGGCGCGGCCGTCACGGATGAGCAGATCCGGTATTTTATCCGCTGCTGTATGAAAGAGGAAACGAATCCAGGGAGGTAGAGTTGTATGTCCAAAGCAGATGTAATTGAGATTGAGGGGATCGTGGCCGAGAAGCTGCCCAACGCCATGTTTAAGGTCGAGCTGGAGAACGGCCATATCGTACTGGCCACGATCAGCGGGAAGCTCCGCATGAACTATATCCGGATCCTGCCGGGAGATAAGGTTACCATGGAGATGTCTCCCTACGATTTATCCAAGGGCAGGATTATTTGGAGAGATAAGTAATAATAATGCTTGCATTATAGAATCGGAAGTGTTATAATGCACTAGCGAACTTTGTTGAAGCAACAGGCGAGATCCGCCTTTTTGGAGGCGGCTGCCTGTCATACCTGCAGGGCCGGACAGCGGACTGCAACAGGCTGTGAAGCGTATTGCATGTCCGGATACAGGACGGATGATTGCGGAAAGGAGAATTACTGTGAAGGTTAGATCATCAGTTAAAAAAATTTGCGAAAAATGCAAGATCATCAGAAGAAAAGGCAGTATCAGAGTAATCTGTGAAAATCCGAAGCACAAACAAAGACAGGGCTGATGAGGATTTGCCTGCCTCAATTTTCGCACGGCTTTCTATATGAACCACTCGGATGAGTTGTTTAATAGTTTAAGCGATAATACATCATTAACGAAGCAAAAAAAACTAATGGAGGTGTACTACACACATGGCTCGTATTTCAGGTGTTGATTTACCAAGAGAAAAGCGTGTCGAGATCGGATTGACTTACATCTACGGTATTGGCAGGGCAAGTTCAAACCGTATTCTTGCGGAAGCCGGCGTGAATCCTGACACACGCGTTAAGGATCTGACGGATGAAGAGGTTAAGAAGATCTCCACGATCATCGCTGACTCTCAGGTTGTGGAAGGCGATCTGCGCAGAGAGATTGCCATGAACATCAAGAGGCTCCAGGAGATCGGATGCTACAGAGGAATCCGTCACAGAAAGAGCCTTCCGGTCCGCGGCCAGAAGACCAAGACAAACGCAAGAACGCGTAAGGGTCCGAGAAAGACAGTAGCGAACAAGAAGAAGTAAATTACAGGTAATGAAGTCAGAATCAGGTTGATGGAACTATATTTTCAGTGACAGGATTCGTATTAAGGAAGAAAGTAGGTTAGTTTAAAATGGCTAAAAAAGTGTCAACTGGTAAAAAAGTGACAAAAAAGCGTGTAAAGAAAAACGTTGAACGCGGACAGGCGCACATCCAGTCATCTTTTAATAACACAATCGTTACCTTAACAGATACACAGGGTAATGCTTTATCATGGGCGAGTGCAGGCGGTCTGGGATTTAGAGGTTCAAGGAAATCTACTCCATATGCAGCTCAGATGGCTGCGGAAACTGCGACGAAGGCAGCTCTTATCCATGGCTTAAAGTCAGTAGACGTTATGGTAAAAGGTCCGGGATCCGGCCGTGAAGCAGCAATCCGCGCCCTTCAGGCATGTGGTCTTGAAGTAACCAGCATCCGCGACGTAACTCCGGTTCCGCACAATGGATGCCGTCCGCCAAAACGCAGAAGAGTCTAATTTAGGAGGTGCAATAAAGTGGCAGTAGATAGAGTTCCTGTACTTAAAAGATGTAGATCTCTTGGCCTGGATCCGATTTATCTGGGAATCGACAAGAAATCCAGAAGAGAGTTAAAAAGAGCCAACAGAAAAATCAGCGAGTATGGCCTTCAGATGAGGGAGAAGCAGAAAGCAAAGTTTATCTATGGTGTGTTAGAGAAGCCGTTTAGAAATTATTATGCTAAGGCATCCAGAATGAAGGGACAGGTTGGTACGAACCTGATGATTCTTCTGGAGACAAGACTGGATAACGTGCTGTTCAGGCTTGGCTTTGGCCGCACAAGAAAGGAAGCCAGACAGATTGTGGATCACAAGCATGTCCTGGTGAACGGAAAGGCGGTAAACGTTCCGTCTTACCTTGTGAAGGCCGGTGATGTAATTGAGATCAAAGAGAAATATAAATCTTCACAGAGATATAAAGATGTTTTAGAAGTGACCGGCGGAAGGATGGTGCCGGCCTGGTTAGAGGCAGACGCCGAGAACTTAAGAGGCACCGTGAAAGAGCTGCCGACCAGAGACGAGATTGATGTTCCTGTAAATGAAGTGCTTATCGTCGAGCTGTACTCCAAATAATTAAGAGCCTGATTTAGTCAGTTTGATGTAAAAACGGGGCGGCAGGGTTTCTTTGCTGCCTGAAATCTGCTTTTGGTTATGATATGAAAGTGCAGCAGACCCTCAAGAAAGGTTATCATCCACAGGCCGTCTGCGCCTGTGGCCGCTAACCGGCAAAGTTCCTAAAAGGAGGGGCTATCGTGTTCGATTTTGAAAAACCAAAAATAGAAATTGCTGAGATTACGGAAGACAAACGATACGGCAAGTTTGTAGTGGAGCCGCTGGAAAGAGGCTATGGCACTACGTTAGGAAATTCTTTAAGAAGAATTATGCTCTCATCTTTGCCCGGCGCAGCAGTGAGTCAAGTGAAAATCGATGGCGTTTTGCATGAATTCAGCTCCATCCCCGGCGTGAAGGAGGATGTGACTGAGATTATAATGAACATCAAGAGTCTGGCCATTAGAAACAGCAGCGAGACCAATGAGCCGAAGACGGCCTACATTGAGTTTGAGGGTGAAGGCGTGATAACAGCCGCTGATATCCAGGCTGATTCGGATATTGAGATCATGAATCCGGAGCAGGTGATTGCGACCTTAAGCGGCGGTACGGACAGTAAGTTCTATATGGAGCTTACCATCACAAAGGGCCGCGGCTATATCAGCGCGGACAAGAATAAAAACGATGAGCTTCCCATCGGCGTGATTGCGGTGGATTCCATCTATACCCCGGTGGAGCGCGTCAACATGACAGTAGAGAATACGCGTGTGGGTCAGGTGACGGATTACGATAAGCTGACCCTGGATGTATACACGAACGGAACCCTTGCCCCGGACGAGACAGTCAGTCTGGCGGCAAAGGTTCTGAGCGAGCATTTGAATCTCTTCATTGATCTTTCTGAAAATGCCAGAACGGCTGAGGTTATGGTGGAAAAGGAAGACAACGAGAAGGAAAAAGTGCTTGAGATGAACATTGATGAGCTGGAATTATCCGTGCGCTCATACAACTGTTTAAAACGCGCAGGCATCAATACGGTTGAAGAGCTCTGCAACCGGACGCCGGAGGATATGATGAAGGTCAGAAACTTAGGCCGGAAATCCCTCGAAGAGGTGCTTGCAAAATTAAAGGAATTGGGCCTTCAGCTAAATCCCAGCGAAGAGGTATGATTCAGTAACAGTTCAGTCTTCGACTCTGCGAGGTGTTTTTTGTGAGCGAAGGTCACAGAAAACCCGAGGGTAGCAAGCGCGAAATTGTGCAGAAGGCACAATTTCTGTGCATCATTTGTTGCAGTTTAGCCGGAAGGCTGAACTGTAAGATGATTCATAAATTACCCGCCGCCGATAAAATCGGCAGTGAGTTATAACCCGAATGGATTAACAGCAGCCGGTCAGTAAGCCCGAAGCGCATGGCCGGGTGTTCCACGAATGGAGGAGTATTATCATGGCAGGATATAGAAAGCTGGGCAGAACATCTGACCAGAGAAAAGCGATGCTGCGCAGCCTTGTGACAGGTCTGTTATATAACGGCAAGATCGTGACAACCGAGGCAAGAGCAAAGGAAGTGCGCAAGATTGCAGAGGGATTAATTGCAATGGCCGTACGGGAAAAGGACAACTACGAGACAGTAAAGGTAACGGCCAAGGTTGCCCGCAAGGATGAGAACGGCAAGAGAGTAAAGGAAGTCGTTGACGGCAAGAAGGTTACTCTCTATGATGAGGTGGAGAAGGAGATCAAGAAGGATAAGCCTTCCAGACTTCATGCCAGAAGGCAGATGCTGAGAGTTCTCTACCCTGTGACAGAGGTTCCGGTTCAGAGAGCGGGACGAAAGAAGAATACAAAATCGGTTGATCTGCCGGCAAAGCTGTTTGATGAGATCGCTCCGAAGTATGTGAACCGGAATGGCGGATATACGAGGATTGTGAAGATCGGGCAGCGCAAGGGCGATGGCGCGATGGAGGTTCTGCTGGAGCTTGTGTAAGGTCTGTGAATGACAGAGCCTGAAAGAAAATGTAAGAGAAAACCCTGTGAAAGACGGTTGGCAGATCGTTTTTTGCGGGGTTTTTTGTAATTGTTTCAGATTCTTAATGCAGATGCGAATTGATAGCTAATATTTGGCAACTATCTTACAATTTCATGGCATTTCTCAAGAATATCGTAAGTTGACGGTCGTAGCGAGGCGTTTTATAATTAGATTGTTAAATAGGCAGATACTTTTTCGGGGAGGCAAAAGGATGAGGAAGGGAAAGGCGATTATTAGTGTTACATGGTTTGTGCTGCTTTTTTGTGTTGTTGGCGGGACTTTTTTATCTTTTGCGGCTTCCCGGAAGTCGATCAGTAAGGTGACGATCCAGCTTGATCTTGATTTGGAGCCGGGGGAGGCTTTGCCGGATTTGGAGGCGGGCAGGGACAGCGGGTTTAATGTGAGGGCCGGGAATGAGCGGTATGCCGCGACAGAGGCGAAGTGGGTAAGCTCTTCGTCAAAGGAGGCGGAGATCGGGAAGACGTATAGTCTTAAGGTTACGCTGGAGGCGGTGGATTCGGATGCGTATGGGTTTTCGGGGACGTATAAGGCCAGTAATGTGACGGTGAAGGGCGGGACGTTTGTGTCCGCTTCCCGGAAGGGGTATGAGTCGCTGGTGGTGACAGTGAAGACGAAGCCGGTGAAAGGGGAGTATGAGGCCCCGGACGATGCGTACTGGAAGGACGGCCAGCTCGGGCTGGCGGTGTGGAAGAAGGCGGATGGTGTTTCTGCGTATGATGTAAGCCTTTACAGGGGGAAGAATGAGGTTTATAAGGTAAAGGGATATAATGGGACGAGGATTGATTTTTATCCGTATATGACGAGCGCGGGAACGTACCGGTTTAAGGTCCGTTCTGTGCCGGCGAGTGATTCTGCGAAGGATTATGCGAAAAACAGCGAGTGGCTCGAGTCGGATGAGCTTTATATTGCCCAGGAATCTGTGTCAAACGGTTCGGGGCGGGTTGATTATAATAATGAGAACAGCGCCGGAAATCAGGCGTCAGGGGCTGTGGGGTGGATTCAGGAACAGGGACGCTGGTGGTACCGCTATCCGGACGGCAGCTTTCCGAAGGACAGTTGGATTTTCGTGGGCGATGTGTGGTATCTGTTTGATAAGGACGGGTGGATGCTGACGGGCTGGCAGGAGAAGGACGGGAACCGCTATTTTCTGGACGAGAGCGGCGCGATGCGCACCGGGTGGCTCCAGACCGGGGACGGATGGTATTTTCTGAACCCGGATCCGAATGGAGCGCTGGGCGCTGCGTACCGGAATCAGTGGCTGGACTATAATAACAGGAGATACCGCCTGGACGCGTCAGGGAAGATGTGCGAGGGCTGGACTGAGGCGGACGGAAACTGGTATTATTTTTATCCCGGAGAAGGGCATATGGCGGTGAATACGATGATCAGCTCGTTTTATGTGGGAGAGGACGGGATTTGGCGTAAATAAAGGGAGGGGTTGATATATGTTGAGAGGGAGGGCAAACGCTCTTTTGATTGGCGCGGCGGCAGGCATTATGGCGCTTGGGGGCAGTTTATGCGCTTTTGCGGATACGGTGATATCGGATATCCGGATTACGTTCCGGGACTGCTATGATACGGAGGCGGGCGCGGTGCTCGAGCCGTCTGTGACGGGCGGAGAGGGATATCGGGTGGACGGTCTTGCCTGGAGCGCAGAACCGGGGACATGGCAGCCGGGGCAGGCGGTTACGGCGAAGGTGACGCTGTCTCCTGAAACGGGATATTCCTTTGCGGATGGCGCATTGCCGCCGGAGGCGGTGAGCGGGGCCATGCTTGAGGAGGCGAGACGGGAGACGGATGGGAGAGTGACCGTAGAGGCGTCCTATGTCCCGGTGGTGCAGCTTGGAAAGACGAAGCATGCCGGATGGAGCGATGACGCAAAGACAATGGCCGTCTGGGACAGCGTGCCCTATGCCACGGCCTACCAGATCCGGCTGTACCGGGGCGAGGGGGAATATGTCACGACTCTCACTATGGGAGGCACAAGCGTTGATTTGAGCCATTATATGCCCGGTCAGGCCAGCTATTATTTTGAAGTGCGTGCAACCTCCCAGAACAGCGCAGACGCGGCATTTCGGAGAAACGGGGAGTATGTGGCTTCCAAAGCGGTTTTGGTTGAGAGCGGCGGGAAGCAGGCCGCGGGGAGATGGTTCCGCCGGAATGACGGATATTGTTATATGGACGAAAGCGGGGCGGCGGTATCGGACGGGTGGCGCTATATCCAGGGAATCTGGTATTATTTCGACCATGATGGCTTTGCCGTGACCGGATGGCGTCAGATCAATGGGAAATGGTATTATATGGACAGCGAACGCCGGATGCAGACCGGATGGCTGGAGCTGGACGGGAAGCGGTATTTCGCTGATTCCACAGGGGCTGTGGCGGTAGGGTGGTATCAGGCTTCGCCGGCGGAATGGTATTATTTTTATGAGGATGGGAGCATGGCTTCGGATGTGGTGATTGACGGGTATCAGTTGGGGGCGGATGGGAAGAGGCAGTAGGGGTGGAGAATTGGAAAAAAGAATTCCTTGCTGAACATCGCGGTGGAGGCGGCTGTACGGTATGCTGCGAAAACCAGACATCCAAAAGAGTGTGTGATTCCTGTGGGCTTTTGGTGTTTATTCCCGCGAGCAACGAGCCAAGTGGGCATGCCTGCATGCACATTTGGCGACTGCCGCGAGGGTCAACAACCCCGTTGCTTGCAGCGCTGCAAGTTTGATGCCCCGTTGCTTGCAGCGCTGCAGAGCCGCGGGGGTGTTGACTTGTTGTAGTTCAGCCGGCAATGGTATTTAGTTAAGCGAAGTGAATTGTTGCGGGGCGTTGTCTGTCGTGAGAGGGCCGCCAGAGTCCGATTCCAAACCCAACGGAACCCCGCTCCCGCTCGGAGAAAAGCGCAGCGGACGCTAAGCTCGAAAAGACCTCGCTAAGCGCCGGCGGTTTTCTACGGGTTCCTTATGGGTTTGGAATCGGACTCTGGCTACATACCCGCCACGCTATAATAAAAACAACATATAATATAGCTCATCTCGACTGCTAATAGGAACAAATCTGCTGAAGCAGGAAAAAAGCTGCCGTATGGGAATCGCGAGCAAGAGGAAAAAATGCGGCTACGACCAGGAATACCTGAATAAAGTTCTTAGCGGACTGAGCACGGGAATCTGACAGAAAGTGCACAGCAGAGCCATATTTAAAAGATTAGGAAATATTTGCTGAAACCAGTATTCCCAAAAGCATAGTCCAGAGACTGAAAAGAATATCCGACGGGCTGGTGTCCAATAATTAAAAATGGGCCCCCCTGGTTAAAGTCGTCATAAAACAGAGGTGAACCCCGGCAGAGACGTTCGCAGGGATACTGATCCATGATCATGAGGCGTGTTTTTACAGATATGGCTCAGACCATCAGGAGTGTATGGTACACATAGAGCGTCACCTCAGGGACAGTATGGAGAATGAGCTGGGGTTTACATGGAACAGGCAGATGCTGGAGCTCATACAGGAAATGATCCATGAAAACAATCGCGCGCCGGAAGAAGGGAGCGCGTATGAAAAGACAGCAGAGTTTGAAAAAAGGTATGACGCCATTGTCCAGACAGTAGCGGAAGAATATGAAGAGAGCCCGCCATCCGATTATTACCGTGACGGATACAATCTGTATCTGCGGATGGTGGAATACCGGCATAACCATCTGCTGTTCCTGTCAAATTCCCTGGTGGATCCGGATAATAATCTGTGCGAACGAAAGGCAAGGGTATTAAAAGGAAAAATAAACCAGGCAATTTCTCTGAGGAGTTTTGAGCAGTTAGCCTACTTTTGTGAATGCTTAAGCATGCTTGATCATTTTAGGATCGAGAATAGAGAGAATCTTTACCAGTCGGTAAAAGAAATATTTAATAGGAAGAAAACGGCGAAACCGAAAGTCCAAAAACCGGAAGCTTCATAAGAGGTTCTATCTGAGGATATAGAAAAATGAGGGGCTCACAAGAGCCCTTGGTTGTCATACCTTAATTTCCCCGACCCGTGAAAAGTAACATCATTCGTGAAACAGCCCTAATGAGAATCATGTACTAATTGACATTTGGCGTTATATATGGCAATATTTAAATGTGTATTATAAATATTGAATATATAAAGGAGGAGAATGAATGTTAAAAAGAGTTTCTACATTTTTATTAGCGACTATTGTTGTATTTGCTGTGTCTATCTCAGCCTTTGCAGATACGGACAATGTATCAAATCGGCAGAGGCAAGGAGAAACTTTTGTATTACCAATTAATAGCGTAGAGATTTCAGAGAACAGTTGGGTGAAAATTGGTGAGATATCTGATAATAAGACTAGAGAGAAATCTGTACTCTATGCTACAATACACAGAAATGGTACATCAGAAGAGTGTCAGATTTATCTGCATTGGTCTGGTTCCGATTTATATAATGCATGGAAATTTACTAAAGTTGTTGTAGATAATGGGAGTGCTTTAGTTGCAAAAGAATATGGTAATATCGCCGGGCAAACGATAAATGTTCCAGCTGCCAGTATTGGCTCTGTATTAATAGGAACCGTTGATATTCCTACTGACAAAACACAAGCAAGAGTAAAATTTTCAGGATTAAAAGGCTATAATTTGGGCTCTGGATCATGGTTATCCGCAGCTATAGTAGGAAAATTAGGAGAAATTAATTAAGGAAATGACTTTAATGACATATGCTGAACAAGTAAAAAAGTTTAAAAAAATGATACCAATAGGGATAAAATCAACCTTTGAACTTATAAATATTTTAAAAAGTAAGGTGGATGTTGAGGAAATTTCTTTTAAAAATTTTCCCTATTATAATTTGCAAATGTTGACTAATAATGCAACACATTGTGTTCAAAATATGGAATTGCAAATAAAGCCGGATGAAATGCGGTTTCGCATATTTAGAGTCATTGAAAACGAAAAAAGTGATAAGTATAATGTAGGTACAACTAAAGATTTTATTTTTGTTGTTATCGAAGAACATACCAGATACATATGTTCAAATAGCAATAAACTGTTTCTCGAAATGGAATTAGCATCTGGTGTTTCACAAGATGAATATAACAACGAAGGTTTAGTGTTCCGCTCAGTAATTTCACATATGGCGATGGCATATTGTGAAGGGTATTGTTAATTTCATAATACGATAGTTTTACCTTTTCCAAAAGGTGTATGCCAATGAAAAAGAGATATTTATCCCTTATATGTTTCGCGCTGTTCTTCTTTCTTGGAATCTGTTTCATGTCAGTGAAAAAAGCGGCGGCATTTCTGTATCCGACGCCAGAACAATTCGCTGACATTATTTCCCGCTCCGGCCTTGAACAGTGGACATTAAAGGATGCGGGAACAGAACTGGAGGGGTCAGCAGAATCGATATATTCGGAGGCGCGGCGTTATGAGCTATGTAATCAGGGGCAGCGGATATGCTGCCAGTTCCTCCTTTACCGCTCTCATGTGGAGACAATCGGTTTGAATATTCATTTCCTGCCTGAGAATGGGATTACGCTGACAGAGCAGGAGTACAATTATTTTTTGGAAAGGGAATTGCCTGAAATATGGCGGCTGGCCTCAGACCTGTGCAGCGATCCGCAGGCGGCGTCTGGTTTACAGGAACAGATACAGGCCGGTTACAGACAGGTAATTGAGCCGGAACAATATAGCGGGCGGCTGTCCTGGTTCAGTGAATGGGGCGCGCAGCGCTCGGGGATCTATGCAACGGCCCGTGTGGTAAAGCAGGATGCGGGGAGCCAGCCGATGTGGTATCAGATCAGGCTGACCGACGAGGCGGAATATAACGCCGGCCCTGCGCCGGGACAGTGGGAGTTATCGGAATCTGCAATGCTGAGCCAGGCCGAATCGGAGAAAAATCAGGAGGGCGGCGGGAGAGAAGAACGAAGGAAAACATATTTCCTCTATGGAATGCTCTCCCGGATTGAAGGAGCGGGCGACTTTCGCCTTCGCTTCTCACCATCTTCCTCAAACCTGCCTGCCAATATGTCTTTTTATCAAAAGGCTGTGCTGACGGACGAAAAGGGTTCAATACCGGTTTATATCGCGCCGACCGCGCTCAGCCAGGAGGAGTTGCTCAGCCGGAGGCTGCACATTGTTCAGGCTGTTCAGAATGCCAATCACGAAACATGTTATGTTATAACACAGAGCTCTCTTATAAAATGAAAAATCAATCCCAATGAGGGCGGGAATGAATATTCCAGTCCAGCTTGGGCGGAGATGTATTAACATTGACAATCGTTCATTCATATAGAAGATCGGCTCCTCTGCATGATTCCCGGCCTGCCAGCCACATAGCCGGAAGCAGGCGGTATATCCATAAGAAACCCATAGAAAACCGCTGGCGCAAAGATCGGGCCCTGAAATTTATCGTTGTATACACAGGGCTGTACAAGGCGTCCGCTGCGCTTTTCTCTGAGCGAAAGCGCGGTTTCGTTGGATATACCGCCTGCTTCCGGCGTCCCTTTCACGACTCTTTTTTGTAAGCATAACTTACCAACAGCCCGTCAATTCTACTCTGAACAACGCCCCACCACAGTATCCCCCACCTTTCTTAAACGTTTCATTCGTTTCTACTTGACGCCATCAGAAAATTCATCTACAATTTACACAAATACGCAGCATTCCAATTCCACACACTGCCCGGGAAGCGGCGTGGCTTTGGCATTCACGTAATCAACCCAACCCGGACAGGACAAAACAGAACAAAACGGATCAGCACAGTACGAGAGGCAAAAGGGAGCGGCGATGAACATTATTAAAGCAGTAAATCTTGTATATGATTATATAAAGCGCGATGAAGAAGACAGGATCGAGGAGGTAAAACGGGCTATTGACCATGTGGATCTGGAGATTGAAAAAGGAAGCTTTGTCGCTGTGCTGGGACATAACGGTTCCGGCAAATCGACGCTGGCCAAGCATTTGAACGGGATTCTGCTCCCGACAGAGGGGACAATCTGGGTTTCCGATCTCGACACATCGGATGAGGAGGCTCTGTGGGAGGTCAGAAAGACGGCGGGGATGGTATTTCAGAACCCGGACAACCAGATTATCGGAAATGTGGTGGAGGAGGACGTGGGTTTCGGCCCGGAAAATATCGGCGTCCCGACAGAGGAGATCTGGAGGCGGGTGGATGAAAGCCTTGAGAAGGTGGGGATGACCATGTACCGCAAGCGTTCGCCCAACCGTTTGTCCGGGGGACAGAAGCAGCGGGTGGCGATTGCGGGCGTGATGGCCATGAAGCCGCAGTGCATTGTCCTTGACGAGCCGACCGCCATGCTGGATCCGAACGGGCGCAAAGAGGTGATCCGGACCGTACATGATCTGAACCGGGCCGAGGGGATCACGGTGATTCTGATCACCCATTATATGGAAGAGGTGATTGACGCGGATCGCGTGATCGTGATGGAAGGCGGCTCTGTGGTCATGGACGGGACGCCGAGGGAGATCTTTTCATGCGTGGAACGGCTCAAGGAATGGAGGCTGGATGTTCCGCAGGTGACGGAGCTTGCGTTTGAGCTTAAGAAGGAGGGCGTGGCGCTTCCGGACGGGATATTGACCAGGGAAGAGCTGATAGAGGCGCTGGTTCCGCTTTTGGAGCGCGGGAGTAACCGTTCAGACAACCTGAACTGTTATTCTCGGGATGAAGGGAATGAATGATGTCAATAAAAGCAATTGATTTGGATTACACCTACGGCCCCGGCACGGCCTTTGAGCATCATGTGCTGAAGCATGTGAATTTTGAGATAAAGGACGGGGAGTTTGTGGGGCTGATCGGCCATACCGGGTCGGGCAAGTCCACCCTGATCCAGCACTTGAACGGGCTGATTAAGGCGGACAGCGGCGATATTTTATACCATGGGACGAGCATTTACAGCGAGGGGTATAAGCTTCGGGAGCTGCGCGGCAGGGTGGGGCTGGTGTTCCAGTACCCGGAGCATCAGCTATTTGAGGCGGACGTATTTTCAGATGTCTGCTTTGGGCCGAAGAATCTGGGCTGTTCGGAGGAGGAGGTTAAGAAGAGGGCCAGGCACGCGCTGTCCCTGGTGGGGATGGACGAGAGCTTTTACGGGCGGTCGCCCTTTGAGCTGTCCGGCGGCCAGAAGCGCCGCGTGGCGATCGCCGGAGTGCTGGCCATGCGCCCGGAGATGATGATTTTGGATGAGCCTACGGCGGGGCTGGATCCCAGAGGCCGGGACGAGATCCTGAACCAGATTGAGCGCCTGAACCGCCAGCACGGCCTTACGATCCTTCTTGTATCACACAGTATGGAGGACGTGGCCAGGTATGTGGATCGGATCATGGTGATGAATCACGGTGAAAAGGTGTTCGACGGGCCCCCGAGGGAGGTGTTCCTCCACTACCGGGAGCTGGAGTCCATGGGCCTGGCCGCGCCTCAGATTACGTACGTGGTCCAGGGGCTGAGGGAACGGGGAATTCCCATTGATGATTCGATCACGACCGTGGAAGAGGCGAGGGATGCGATCCTGTCGCTTTTAAATAAAGGGGGAAATAAGACCCAATGATACGGGACATTACAATCGGGCAGTATTATCCCGTGGATTCGGTGATTCACCGTCTGGATCCGCGGACAAAGCTGTTTGGGACCATGATTTTTATTATTTCGCTGTTTTTTGCCAACAGTCTTTTGTGCTATCTGGCGGCGACGGTGTTTATGGGAGCGGCGGTGAAGCTGTCGAAGGTGCCGTTCCGCTTTATTGTCAGGGGCTTAAAGGCGATTGTGCTCCTGCTTCTGATCAGCATCGCTTTTAACCTGTTTCTGACGGACGGGGAGGAGCTGTTTCGCATCGGCTTTCTGCGGGTGACGAGAGAGGGGGCGGCGCTGGCCTTTTTTATGGGCATGCGCCTGATGTATCTGGTCGTCGGCTCGTCAATCATGACGCTGTGTACAACGCCGAATCAGTTGACAGACGGCCTGGAGAAGAGCCTGGGCGGTTTAAAGCGGATCGGCGTTCCGGTGCATGAGATCTCTATGATGATGTCCATTGCGCTTCGTTTTATCCCCATACTGGTGGAGGAGACGGATAAGATTATGAAGGCCCAGATGGCGAGGGGCGCTGATTTTGAGTCGGGAAATCTGATTCAGAAGGCTAAAAATATGATTCCGCTTCTGGTGCCGCTGTTTGTATCCGCCTTCCGCCGGGCCACGGATCTGGCGATGGCGATGGAGGCCAGGTGCTACCGGGGCGGCGAGGGGCGGACGAAGATGAAGCCGCTGCGCTACGCGCCGCGCGACTGGACGGCGTATGGGATATGCGTGTGTTATCTGGCGGGCGTGATCGTGCTGAGCCGGCTGTAAGGGAAGGCGGCTTTTGGAAGCCTGGGGCCGTCACGCTGAATATGGCGCGGCGGCATTTTGGAAACTCGGGGCCGGCGCACGGAGTATGGCGGGGCGGCGATTCAGATACCCGCGGCACGCTGAGTATACAGGGGGGATCGATGAGACGGATTTTACTGGTTGTGGCCTATGACGGCACAAATTACTGCGGCTGGCAGCTCCAGCCGAATGGGGTGACGATTGAGGAGGTTTTGAATCAGACTCTGACCGCGCTTTTAAAGGAGCCGATCCAGGTGACGGGCGCGAGCCGGACCGATTCCGGGGTTCATGCCATGGGGAATGTGGCGGTGTTTGACACAAAGAGCCGGATCCCGGGGGATAAGTTTTGTTTTGCCCTGAATCAGAGGCTGCCGGACGATATCCGCATCCAGTCCTCCAGGGAAGTTCCCCTGACCTTTCATCCGCGCAAGGCGAACTGTGTGAAGACGTATGAATACCGGATTCTGAACCGGAAGATCGATATGCCGCTGCAGCGCCTGTACAGCCATTTCTGCTATTTTAAGCTCGATGTGGACAAGATGAGGCAGGCGGCGGCCTATCTTGTGGGAGAGCACGATTTCAAAAGCTTCTGTACGGCGCGGTCTCAGGCGGAGGAGACGGTGCGCACCATTTACAGCCTGGATCTGCAAAAGGACGGGGATATGCTCACGCTTCGGATCAGCGGGAGCGGTTTCCTCTACAATATGGTCCGGATCATTGCCGGAACGCTTGTGAAAGTCGGGATGGGCGTTTACCCGCCGGAGCATGTGGAGGAGATTCTGGAGGCGCGCGACCGGGCGGCGTCCGGGCCGACGATTCCGGCCAGAGGGCTTACGCTGGTCGGACTGGAGTACGAGAAAGAGCTGGCGCCGCAGATAGCGGGAGAGAACCGGCATTGGAGCTATATCCTGAATCAGGAGGAGGTTCCGGGCGGGGGCCCGGCGTACTTAACGATCCTGCGCTGTGAGGAGAGCGAGCTGGCAGGTCTGGCAAGACGGGTGATCCATCAGGCATACCGCAACGGGGCGAAGGAGGTGCGCATAGCGGATGCGGGAGGACGCCTGGAGGCGGGGCAGAGGTATGGCTTTTACCGGCTTGAAGCGCCGGGCCGTCAGGACGGGCGTCTGCCTGAGGGACAGGAGGACAGCGCGGCGGGCGGTAAAGAAGGCGGGGCAAAATGGCTGCTGGCGGCGTATGAAAAACATGAGGGGTGAGGGCAGGTATGAGCAAAACATTTGAGTATCTGGTGTATTTCGGCGTCTATTCTCTGGTCATTCTCTTCATCGGAAAGTCCTCGCTGGGGGAAAGCGATTCTGTCTCCAAGTTTTTTGTGGGCGAGCGGAATATCGGCCTGTTGCGCCTCTTTTTTACATTTGTGGGCACCTGGATTTCGGCGGCGACGATCCTGAGCTATACGGGGAATGTCTATCTGGAGGGGACCTCGGTGATCGCCACCTCAGTGATCCCATGGTTTATCGGGGCGGTTATGCTGTTTGCCGTCAGCGACCGTCTGCATGACCGCCAGGTCTTTACGATCCCGGAGCTGATAGGGAAACGCTACCGCTCAAAGGGCCTTCAGGCGGCCTCGGCGGTTCTTTTTTCCTGCGGGTATGTGATGTATCTGGTCATCCAGATCAAGGGCTTTGGGATTGCGGCCTCCAGCCTTCTGAATATCGACTATAAAGTGGCTGTATTTCTTGTTTATCTGTTTATCCTCTATTCCACCTTTGGCGGTTTTAATTCTGTGACAAAAACGGATGCGTGCAATCTGATCATGCTGTCCGTCAGTATCGGGGTCATCTATTTTGTGATCATGGGGCGCGTGGAAGGAAGCTGGCTTATGACGACGCGCCTGGTTGAACAGAGGATGATGGAGGGCGGCGTTTCGGTCAGCTACGGCGGCTTTTTCGGCGGCTATTCGGGGATTATGTATACAACCATGTTTTTTGGCTGGGGAATGGGCCTGGCGACGAATCCTCAGTACCTGATCCGCTTATCAGCGGCAAAGGATAAGAGGACGGCAAAACGGATGATCATCTATGCCCTGTGCTTCCTGGCTGTCTTTTATTTCCTGCTGACGCAGATCGGCTTGGGGCTTAAGATCCTGTTTCCCCATCTGGATACATACTGTGGCACGGACGATATCTTTATCTATGCCATTCATCATCTGATCCGCTCCAGGTTCAGCGGTTTTTTTCTGATCAGCGTGATCGGGGCCTGTGTTTCCACGGCTAATTCGCAGCTCCTTCTGATTGGTTCCATGCTTTCCTATGATGTGGCGGGACAGATGGCGAAAAAGCCGATTCGGGAGGAGACGCTTTTGAGGCTGGCGCGCGGCTTTATTTTTCTGGGAGGGACGCTGTCCCTTGTATTGTCTTTAAACCCGCCTGAAAATACGCTGCTGTTCGGGGCGGATATCTGGGGCGTGTTTTCCGTGGTGTGTACGCCGCTCTTTTACGGAACCTTTCTGTATCCTAGAGGGACGAGAAAGGGGGCCTGGGGGGCGTTTCTGGCGGGCCTTGTGTGTATTGCGGCGCTGTGGGGAAGGGAGCTTCCCGTGTACTGGGCATTTCCGGCCACGGTCATTTCCAGCGCGGTCTTTCTTGTGATTCCCCTGATTGAGGGGAGGAAGGAGGAGAAGCGTGAGAGGGATGATTAAACGGGTCAAGCGGTGGTTTTTCCAGATCGAAAATGAGGTGATGATCCCGTTTCTGATCGTGGGGATCGTGGTGCTGTGCGGGTTTGGGGTGATTTCGTATTACAGCGGCTATACGATACAGAGGGACAGCCGGCGAACGCTTGCCCTGGTAATGTTTGATGAGATCAACCGGGATCTGAATTTTCTGCACGGAAAGCTTCACGAGGATGCGGTGCGGGGGAAATACCGCTACTATGGGCGGGGAATGGTGCGGATCACGGATGCGGACGGAAACCGGGTGACAAAATGGGAGGACCGGGAGCGGATGGAGGTATTCCAGACCAATGAGGGAGGGAACGCATTTGGCTGGAAGCTGGAATTTCTGATTGATGAAAAGGAATTTGCCGAGGAGATTCTGGAAAAGCAGAATTATGTGGTGGTCGGGGCCATTGCGGCGCTTTTAATCATCATCCAGGCCAGTATTTTTATTTCCGAAAATATCACGCGGCCGGTGCGCAGCATGAGCCGGACCTGCCGTGCGATCAATGCTAATAAAGGAAGCTACAGAAGCTATCATTTTGATACGGTAAAGCGGCGCGATGAGCTGGGGGAGCTGGCTGTGACCTTTGAACGGCTCCTGCACGATATGGACAATTATACAAAGATGGAGTACACGAGCCGGATGTCGGCGACTCTGGCGCACGAGATCAAGAATCCGATTGCAGGCATCCGTTCCGGCATTCAGCTCCTGCATGGCAGGGCCGAAAAGGACGGGGACCGGATGCTCTGCGAGAGTATGATCAAGGAGATCGACCGGGTAAATGCGCTGATCATGAACCTGTTTACGCTGTCTGTGAAAAAGGATTCGGTCCGGGAGGAGGTGGATCTGGGGCGGACGCTGCAGGAAATCGCCATGATTTATGCCAGAGGGGCCGGAGAACAGGGCGCGGTTTTTGAGTGTACGGTTCCGGCGGGCTTTAAGGCTTATGTAAATGAGAATGAATTCCGTCAGATGATTCACAATCTGGCCGGGAACAGCTTAAAGGCCATGGAACCAGGACGCGAGGGGAAAATCCGTGTCTCGGGCGAGGAAACGGAACATACGGCGCGCATCGTGTTTGAGGATAACGGGAAAGGCATGACGCAGGAGGAGCTCTCAAAGGCCATGGAACCGTTTTATACAAAGAGCATAAATGGAATCGGCTTAGGGCTTTCGATCGTCAGGCGTCTGGCGGAGCAAAATGAGGGGAGTATCGAGATGGCGAGCCGTCCCGGGGAGGGGACGAGAGTCATTCTCACATTCAGGAAGAGCGGCGGCAGAGAAAGCGGGCACAGCATTGCCTGAACACCCGGGACAGGCTGCCGTTTACAGGAGGCGTGATGAAACGGATTTTAATAGTAGATGATGAATTTCTGATACGCTATACCCTGGAGGAGGGGTTGCGGGACAGGGGGCACGACACGGCTTCTGTGGCGTCGGTGGAGGAAGCGCTGGAGTATGTGAAAAAGTATCACCCCGCGGTGGTGCTTCTCGATAATCTGCTGGAGCACAGCGTGGGCATGGAAACGATTCCGGATTTTAAACAGATAGACGAGGATATCCAGATTATCCTGATGACAGCTTACGGCTCTGTCTCGCAGGCCGTGGAGGCCATTAAGAAAGGCGCGTGCGACTATGTGCTCAAGCCGTTTGATATGGATGAGGTGGATTTCATGGTCAGGCGCTGCCTGGATCAGATGAAGAGCCGCGATTCCCTGGAATTTTTGAAAGGAAAGCCCCAGGAATTTACCGGCGTCAGCCAGGCCGCCAGTCAGATACGCAGCGAGATCCGCGTGCTGGGGGCGAATTCGACGGTCAATGTGCTGCTGCGCGGCGAGACGGGAACCGGGAAGGAGATTGTGGCGCGCCTGATTCATGCGCACAGCGACCGGAGCGATAATCTGATGGTGCGGATCAACTGCGGGGCGATTCCGGAAAACCTTTTGGAGAGCGAATTGTTCGGATACGAGAGAGGGGCCTTTGCGGGAGCGCTGAAGACCAAAAAGGGGCTGATTGAGCTGGCGAACGGGGGAACGGTTTTTCTGGATGAGATCGGCGAGCTGCCTATGTCCATGCAGGCCAAGCTCCTGACCTTTCTGGATGACAGGCGGTTTAAGCGGATCGGCGCTCTGGAGGATACGGAGGTGGATGTGCGGGTCATGGCAGCCACGAACCGGGATCTGGAAAAGGCCATAAAGGAAGGGGCGTTCCGCGAAGATCTGTTTTACCGACTGAATGTGATGCAGATCGTGATCCCGCCGCTCAGAGAGCGCAGGGAGGATATTCCGGCGCTCTGCGACTATTATCTGGATTATTATAATAAGGCGTTTGCCAAAGGCATTGAACGGGTGGATCCGGATTTTATGCGCGAGCTGCTCCTTTATGACTGGAAGGGGAATGTGCGGGAGCTGAAGAATATTTTCGAGCGCTGTTTCCTGTTCAGCCAGGGGAATACGCTGGAAAAGCATGTGGAGCTGGTTCCGGCCTCCAAAGAGGCAGCGCCGCCCGGAGGGGAGTGCTATTATCTGAAGGATCTGACGCAGGGCCCTGTGAGCCTGGAGCAGGAGGTGGCGGCTCTGGAAAAGAGGTATATGGATCAGGCGCTGAAGCTGTGCAATAATAATCTGACAAAGGCGGCGGCTCTTTTGGGGACGACGCGGTTTTCTATGAAGAGGAGGATGGAGAGGGAGTAATATTCCATATCGGGCTCTGCTCCAGACCGGAATATTCATTTGCGTCCTCATTGGATTGTGCCGTTCAAAGAGACGGATCTGCCATAATAAACAGTGCAAAAACTCACATCGTGCAAATTCGCACAGCAAAAGCGAGCGAATTTGCACGAATTTTTAGTTAAAATAAAAAAATATAAAAAATAATACAAAATGATCTTGAAATAATAAAAAAAGACAGATAAAATATAGAGGACAGGGCCAAAACGGCTCGTGAATCAGAGGGGTGGCAGCCGGTGAAGCCGGCGAATCGGTCAATCCGGGCGCTGTATGCCATGAACTGCCGCAGCGAGGAAGAGGAGGATATGTATATGTTTTACGTGGATCTGAACAGTGATTTAGGGGAGAGCTTTGGTAATTACACGCTTGGGATGGATGAGGAAATCTTAAAATATGTCTCATCCGCCAACGTGGCCTGCGGATGGCATGCGGGGGATCCGCTGGTGATGGAGAAGACGATTGCCCTGGCAAAAGCGTGCGGGACAGCCGTGGGCGCGCATCCGGGCTTTCCGGATCTGATGGGCTTCGGACGCCGGAATCTGGCAGTGACGCCTGAAGAGGCCAAGGCGTATGTGAAATACCAGTTGGGCGCATTATATGCGTTTACAAAGAGCCAGGGCGTGAAAATCCAGCACGTAAAGCCGCACGGCGCGCTGTACAACATGGCGGCTGTGGATGAGAAGCTTGCAAGAGCCATGTGCGAGGCCGTTTATGAGGTAGACAAGGATATCATTTTCATGGGCCTTGCCGGTTCTAAGATGATTGAGGCCGCTGAGGCAGCAGGTCTTCGCGCCGCGAGCGAGGTGTTTGCGGATCGCGCGTACAACGATGACGGAACGCTGGTTTCAAGGAAGCTTCCGGGCGCAGTGATTAAGGACAAGGATCTGGCGATCCGGCGCGTGGTGCGCATGGTTAAGGAAGGCAGGGTGGAGAGCGTCAATGGGAATGATATCGCGATCAAGGCGGATTCAATCTGCGTACACGGCGACAACCCCAAGGCGCTGGAGTTTGTAAGAAATATCCGTGAGACGCTTGTTTCTGAGGGCGTAGAGATTAAAAACCTGTTTTAACACGAAAGGATATCGTTATGTCAGAAAAGAAAAAAAGCTCTTCAAATAATATGACCGCGCTCTTTGGAGCGGCGTTCCTGATGGCGACATCCGCCATCGGCCCCGGGTTCTTAACCCAGACAGCCACCTTCACGGGGCAGTACGGCGCAATCTTTGCAATGGTTATCGTGTGTACCATTCTTCTGGATGTCACGACGCAGCTCAATATATGGTCCATTATCGGCGTGTCCGGCATGCGCGGACAGGATATTGCCAATAAAGTGCTTCCGGGACTGGGATATTTCATCGCATTCCTGGTATCCCTCGGCGGCCTGGTATTTAATATCGGAAATGTCGGCGGCGCGGCCACGGGGCTGAATGTAATGTTTGGACTTCCCTTAAAGGCCGGCACCATCATCGGCGGCGCAATCGGTATTCTCATTTTCTTATCCAAGGATGCAAAAAACGGCATGGATAAGATGACAAAATACCTGGGAAGTATTATGATAGTGGTGGTGCTGTTTGTGGCCTTCCGCTCCAAGCCGCCGGTCGGCGAGGCGGTGGTCAGCCTCTTTAAGTTCAGCGAGGCGCCGGGGCTCGTATTCCCGATGATTACGCTCCTTGGCGGAAGCTGCGGCGGCTATATCACCTTCTCCGGCGCGCACCGTCTTCTGGACGCGGGCTATTCGGGAAAGAAGGATCTTCCGAAGGTGCGCCAGTCTGTATTGATGGGAATCGGCGTGTCCGGAACCATGAGGATCCTGCTGTTTTTAGCCGTATTAGGCGTTGTCACAGCCATGCCGCAGATTGTCGGCAGCCCGGAATGGGTGGCCAGCCCGCCGGCGGCAGCCTTTAAGGGCGGAGCAGGGAATATCGGCTACTTCATTTTCGGAATGGTTATATTCTTTGCCGCCTGCACCTCCATTATCGGCGCAGCATATACCTCGGTTTCCTTCTTAAAGACGCTGCATCCGTTTATCATGGAGAATGAGAAGTGGTTCGTGATCGGGTTTATCGCTGTATCGACGATTATTATGACACTGCTTGGACAGCCGGCCACGCTTCTGGTGCTGGCAGGCTCTGTAAACGGCCTGATCCTGCCTTTGACGCTGCTGGTAATCCTTCTGGCGAGCAGAAGAAAGGATATTGTGGGCGAGGACTATAAGCATCCGACGGTTTTGATTGTGCTGGGCTTATGCGTGGTGCTTCTGACCGGCTACTCGGGAATCAAGGCGGTTCCCAACATTTTAACTATTTTTGGGTAGGACAGTGGAGGAAAAATATGAGCGAAGTAAGATACCTTGTATCAGGCGACTGCTCGGTGTGCGTGGAATTCGGCAATGCGATCAGCCCGGAGATCAATACCAGGATCAGGGCGTTTAAGATTGCGGTGGAGCAAAGCGCGATCGACGGGATCGTGGAGACGGTTCCCACGTACCGCTCGCTGCTTGTGCATTATAAGCCGGAAATCATCGGCTTTAAGGCGCTCACGGAAAAATTTGAAAGCCTGATGAGCTCTCTTTCAAGCATTCAGATTCCGCCGCCGACCGTGATCGAGATCCCGGTTCTGTACGGCGGGGAGATGGGGCCGGATATTGAAAATGTGGCATCCCACAATCATAAGACCGTGGAAGAGGTCATCCGGATCCACACATCCGAGGATTATCTGATCTATATGCTGGGCTTTATAGCCGGCTTCCCCTATTTGGGCGGCATGAGCAAGGAGATCGCGACTCCGAGGCTGAAAAGCCCGAGAGTCCGGATCGACGGGGGATCCGTGGGCATTGCCGGAGAACAGACAGGAATTTATCCGGTAGATTCCCCGGGAGGATGGCAGTTGATCGGAAGAACGCCCTTAAAGCTTTATGATGCGGACCGGGAAAAGCCGGTTCTCTTAGAGGCGGGCCAGTACATCCGCTTTAAGTCCGTGACGCAGGCCGAGTACGACCGGATTGAGCGCGAAGTCGCAGAGAAGACGTACCAATATGTCGTTTACGATAAGGAGGTGTAGGGATGGGCATTCAATTTGCAAACGGCGGTTTCCTGACAACGGTTCAGGATATGGGGCGCATCGGCTTTCAGGAAGCGGGCATGTCCGTATCCGGCGTGATGGATCAGCGCTCCGCCGCGCTGGCGAACATCCTTGTGGGCAACGATGAAAACGAGGCAGTTATCGAAGTAACCCTCATGGGGCCCATGATCTCCTTTACGGAGGACAATATCATCGCAGTAACCGGCGGGAATCTGGGACCGAAGCTGAACGGAAAAGACCTGCCGATGTACCAGGCTGTTCTGGCCCATAAGGGCGACAGCTTAAGCTTTACGGGCATGGTAAGCGGAAGCCGGGCGTACATTGCCTTTGCCGGAGGGCTCGATATCCCGCTCGTGATGGGCAGCAAGTCCACGAATCTGAAGTCAAAGGTGGGCGGCTATCAGGGGAGAAAGCTCGGGAGCGGCGACGAGATCGGCTTTAGCGCGCCGAAGACGGTTCTTCCGAATATGCGGCAGAGAACGCTTGTTCCGGAGGAATTCGTATCCGGGGAACAGACCATCCGCGTCGTGATGGGCCCCCAGGACGACTGCTTTACGGACAAGGGTATCCGGACCTTTTTAAGCGCCTCCTATGCCTTTACAAACGAATCAGACCGCATGGGCTGCCGTCTCGAGGGCGAGGTGATTGAACACAAAAACGGCGGGGACATCATCACAGACGGGATCGCATTCGGCGCGATTCAGGTGCCGTCCCACGGGCAGCCGATCATCATGATGGCCGATCATCAGACCACGGGCGGCTACACCAAGATCGCGGCCGTTATTTCCGTGGATCTGCCGAAGATCGCCCAGTCGAGGCCGGGATATAAAGTAAAATTTGAGCGTGTTTCCATCGAAGAGGCGCAGAGGCTTTATGTAGAACAGGCAGCGAACTATAAAGCTCTTAAGGAACGCTTTGAGAAAGCGCCCGAGCCATGTAAAGAGCTTGACGCGGCGATCCATACGGCGGTCGCGCATGAGGCGGGCAAATACTGGAGCCGCGCCGGAAAATATAAGGTTGTGGTTGACGGGAGCGAGTTTATTGTGGAGCTCGAGGAGGAGACCGTCGGCTTAAGGTAGGCGGAGAGGGCCAGTACGGCGCTGCATTAATTCGCGAGTGCTGTTTACTCACGGATTAATGCAATGCTGTACCGGAGCGCGAACCGTAAAAAAGGAGGAAGTACGGATGAAGGATTACAGCAAGACCGCTCCGGAGGAGATATGGAAGCTCATCCGCTCCGGAGAGATTGATTATCCGACTGCCGGCATGTGCGCCGGCTATGCGCAGGCGAACCTGGTGATTCTGCCGAAACGGTACGCGGAGGATTTTAAGGAATTTGCCAGGAAAAACCCCAAACCCTGCCCGATTCTGGAGGTAGTGGAGGGGACGCCGGATATCCATGATATGGGAGAGGGCGCGAACATTGTAACCGATATACCCAGGTATTTTGTATACAGAAACGGAATCCGGACAGAGGAGGTTACAGACGCATCCGCGCTCTGGCAGGAGGATTTTGTCGCTTTCCTGATTGGCTGCAGCTTTTCCTTTGAGGAAGCGCTGATGCGCGGGGGGATCGAGGTGCGCCATATAGCGCTGGGGTGCAATGTGCCCATGTACAAGACGAATATCGCCTGCGAGAAGGCGGGCGTCTTTGAGGGGCCGCTGGTAGTCAGCATGCGGCCCATGACGCCGGAGAATGCGAAAAAGGCGAAGGAGATCACGGAGCGGTATCCAAATGTACACGGCGGGCCGGTGCAGATCGGCGATCCGGAGGCGATCGGAATCCGGGATATCAAAAGGCCGGATTACGGCGACAGCGTGGAGATCCGCGAGGGCGAGATCCCGGTATTCTGGGCCTGCGGGGTAACGCCGCAGGCGGCGATAGAGAATGCAAAGCTTCCGCTGGTTGTGACGCACGCGCCGGGGCATATGTTTATCACAAATGTTCTCAATACGGAGCTGAATGATTTTCTGGAGGCGAAGAAGAGGTAGAAACAAGATAGAGACAGGGGGCGCTGCCGGGGGATGCTGATGCCTGAAAAGGAGCGGACGGCGGCGGCCCGGGCATGAGACGGGCCTTTATGTTTTATTTTGATGATAGAGACAGGAAGGCAAAAAAGTTCATTACAAGCGGCATGGAAAAGGGGAGAGGCTCCGGGGAACGGGGCGCTCTCCTTTTTCGCGGGTTGTGTGTGATGGGGGATGAAAAGGCCGCCTGTGGCAGCTTCTATATCCATAAGGAATCCCGCTCGTTAATGTGATGGTAAAAGCTGGTAAGCGTTCAGTCCTGGCATTATAACATTGTTTCCGCGCTTTCATCGTAATCACGGGGCGCATAGACGCCTCCATAAAAAATATCCGTAAGCAGCACCTGTCAGGAGCCAGGCTGCTTATAGTGGTGTAGTTCAATATATCCATAGAATTTGTGAGCTTTGACAACATGGATTCTATCTCCAAGATCTCATCTTTCTCCATCCCCTCATAGAATCCCCTGTCATATAAGCACTTACTGAAAGCAGGCCATTGCTGTCCGCTATAGTTTAAGTAACCGTTCAGACAGCCTGAACAGCTATCAGTTTACCGGTTCATTAAAAGCGACCAGTAACCTTTCATGCGATCAAATGTCACATCCGCCTGCTCTGACACAGCCTGCCGGACACTCTCGCTGTCACTGTTGTCGGAAGTATAGTCCACAAGCGCATTCTCCAGCTTTTTCCACATATCATCCCACCCGGAAGCTCCCTGTTTTAACTGTTCAAACAGGATGGAGATATCCTTTTTATACTGGTTTTCCTCTTCGGTGGCATGGGAGACGCCGCCTAAATGGCTGTGTGCATTTAAGCGTTCGGAATACTGTTCAATTGCATTCTGGCTGCTCTTATTGAAAACGGCAGAGTCTGGATATTTGCCGCTGTGTATATTGCTGATCGCCTTCTGCATCTTTTCAGCCGGGGACTGATATCCTTTTAATATCTCCGCGTTGTGGGAATAATACTTGTCAACCAGCCCGTTAAACTCATCCCGCAATGCTTCATCGGCAATGTGTGTTTCGCCGAAATATTTCAGCGCAGCGGCGGATGATTCCAGATCCATGGTCAGCGCTCCGCTGGTTTCATTAAACAGATCAAATCCGGAGGTATTGATTTTGCCCGGCTCATTGCCGGCGTAAATGTTGAGTCCGGTATGATACAGACTGCTGCTCACCCCGTCCATGCCGCAGGTCAGTTTATCGAGAAGTGTTTCAACTGCGATCACCTCTTCATCGGACATGGCGTCGTAAAAGCCATTGCTGTGGAGACGCCCGCTGAATACCAGCCACTGGTTCCCGGTATTGCTCCAGAACGGATCGTCCGGGTCAGTCTGCTGCAGCTTTTCCTGGAGCTTCGCATTGTCCGTATACATTTTTTCTACCAATGCGCTGGATTTTTGCATATTATCCTTAACCGCATCGCTGCATAAAAAAGCTTTTCCTTCCTCTGAAATGGATACGGAATCCTGTTTATTCCCGGAGGATTTTATCTGTTTCCATGCTTCGGTTACCTGATTTGTAATTTCCTTTTCCCTGTCCTCACTGATTGGAAGCCGGGAACCGGGGGTTCTGCCAGCCATGCGTTCCGCATATGCGCCCATAAAAAGATTGCATCCGCCAATTGTCATTTCATCTTCTCCTTCCTTATTGACTGTTTTTCTTTCGTGTTATGAATTGATTTTATATGTACAGCCCCGTGCAGCGAAAGTATGACGCTAATATGGCGCGCGGCAGCCAGGGAAATTTTCCCTGCTTAATGAATATATCGGATGTTTTTGTGAGAAAGTAAGGAACTGTTAAGAAATAACTTTTCAATAGTGCGCAGGATTTTTCTTCGAGAGTGCTGCTCAAAAATCAGGCGCATAGTGGGCTATGTAACTGATTTTTGAGCAGCACTATCGGAGAAAAAGACAAGCAATATGAAAAGTTATTTCTTGACAGTTCCTAAGTTTGTACCGGGCTGCAGCGGATGCGGAGGAAGGGTAGTGAATATTTAGAATATGGCTTGCAAAAGATATATTTATTTAGTAAACTTGAAGCAGATGAGTCCATATGAATGCAGTTGATTTTGCCGGAAAATGAGGAGCGTACAGACATGGGAATCTACTGAAATCCTGGAAATGAGCAGTTTGCAGTTTCTGTCAATTCTGAATTATATGTGAATAAGACAGAATTTTATAAAATATGCGAACAGCCGTATTGGAAAAGACAGACCGCTTATCTGTTCGAGCAGGCCAAGAAGATTTGGAAAAACAATGGCTGTAACCATGCCTGCGGCATATTACAGCAAAGGATGCCATTCTGAGGAATTATTTGCCGGACTTAAGATAAACCGGCATGAGGAGGAAAAAAGGTATGGAACGACGCGATAAAGTAAATTATTATCTCGATCTGGCGGAGATGGTGTCGCAGCGCAGCACCTGTCTGCGCAAGCATTACGGAAGTGTGATTGTAAATAATGACGAAGTGATTTCCACAGGCTATGTCGGATCCCCCAGGGGCAGGAAGAATTGTACGGATATCGGCCGCTGCATCAGGGAAGAGTTAAAAGTGCCCAGAGGAGAGCGCTACGAGCTGTGCCGCAGCGTCCACGCAGAGGCAAACGCCATCATCAGCGCCTCCAGGGAGCGGATGATAGGTGCCTCGCTATACCTCACAGGGATTGACGCCCGCACCGGGGACTATGTGGAGTCCTCATGCAGCTGCTCCATGTGCAAGCGGATGATTATAAACGCCGGGATTGAACGCGTCTATATCCGCGACAATAAGAACGATTACAGGGTGATTGAGGTAAAGGACTGGATCGAACAGGACGAGTCGCTGGAGGGAAGATTCGGCTACTAAAGAACAAAGATGCGAAGCTGTACGGAATATGAGCCTGCAATGGCTTGAATTTGTGACAGCTCAGACAGCATGAATAATGACAGAGATTTCATTAAGGAGGACACATATACGCGATCACATAAAAAAAGAGGAACTGCCAGGGACAGTCACAAACGCAGCCGCGCAGCAGGACCCGCCATTTTAGCGTCGCTTGCGTTTCTGGCTCTGTCCCAGTTCCTTTATTCCTCCGCCCATTCCCCTGACCGGAGACCGGCCGGGCGCCAGTGGGAAAACAGGGTGAAAGGGGGAGACCGGCAGCGGGAAACGGCGGCAGGAGACGGGGAACGCCGGCAGAGAGCACAGGGGATGAGGCAGGAAGGAGAATCAGAAAAATACGAGCCGCCAATTGATTTCACCGCCCTGCGCCAAATCAACCCGGAGACAATCGCCTGGCTGACGATTCCGGGAACGGAGATTGACTATCCGATCGTACAGACCGACAATAATGACACGTATTTGACAACAGGCTTCGACAAAAACGCGAGCGCGTCGGGCGCGATTTACCTGGACTGCGACAGCGACGGTGCGCTGACAGGGAAGCATTCTATTTTCTATGGACATCACATGAGAGACGGAAGCATGTTCGCAGAGCTGGTAAAATTCAAAAAAGAGGACTTTTTTAACAGCCACAGGGAGATTATCCTCTATACGCCGCAGAGGGAGCTGCGCCTGCGCACGGTGGCAGCCCTGTACGGGAATGCGGACGGGGAAAAAAGGAGAACCGAGTTCCCTTCAGAGGAAGGGTTTCGGCAGTACATAGATGAAATGACGAAAAACTGCGCCTTTCGGGAGCTTCCCGTGAACGCCCCCCAAAGGCTATATTCGTTTGTAACCTGCAGCTACGAGTTCCCGGACGCAAGAACCATTGTTTATGCGGTAGAGGAATACTGAAATTCATTGCCAATAACGCAGCCAGAGGCAGATTCGATATCCTTAAGGAACCCATAGAAAACCGCCGGCACTTAGCGGGGCTTTTCGATCTTAGTACCGCTGCGCTTTTTCTCCGGGCGGAAGCGGGGTTCCTTATGGATATCAAATCTGACACTGGCTGCCCTTTCACGGCAACTCACATCCCACATCCCCTTCGCTCCACCCCCCCTAAAATAAAAAACATTCCTCCAACTCTCCCTCCTGTAATAAAAATTTAATAATTTTCCCCCAGAACCAGTTTACAATCCTCTTTTCAATATGCTATAGTACGTGTAGCGCAACACCAGCAAATGATACAACAAAAATTACAAGGAGAAAACCATGAAGGGAATTGTTTTGGCGGGCGGTTCGGGAACGCGCCTGTATCCGCTGACAAAGGTAACGTCCAAGCAGCTTCTGCCTATTTATGATAAGCCGATGATCTACTACCCCCTGTCAGTTCTGATGAGCGCGGGGATCCGGGATATTCTGATTATTTCCACGCCGGATGACACGCCCCGGTTTGAGGAGCTGTTCGGGGACGGCCGCCAGTTTGGGATTCATTTAAGCTATGCCGTGCAGCCGAGCCCCGACGGGCTGGCGCAGGCATTTATTATCGGGGAAGACTTTATCGGAAGCGATTCGGTCGCCATGATTCTGGGCGACAATATCTTCCAGGGCCAGGGACTGAAAAAGCGCCTTTTAAGGGCCGCGTCAAAGAAGAGCGGGGCCACGGTATTCGGCTACTATGTAGACGATCCGGAGCGCTTTGGCATCGTGGAATTTGACGATCAGGGCAAGGCGGTTTCGATCGAAGAAAAGCCCGCGCATCCTAAATCGAATTACTGTGTGACGGGCCTGTATTTTTACGATAACCGTGTGGTGGAATACGCAAAGAATTTAAAGCCGTCGGCGAGAGGCGAGCTGGAGATTACAGATTTGAACCGGATTTATCTGGAAAACGGGGAGCTGGACGTAATTCTTCTGGGGCAGGGCTTTACATGGCTGGATACCGGGACACACGAATCCCTTGTGGAGGCCACGAGCTTTGTGAAGACCGTGGAGACGCACCAGCACCGCAAGATTGCCTGCCTGGAGGAGATCGCCTATCTGAACGACTGGATCAGCCGGGAAGAGGTGCTGGCGGCGTATGAGGTGTATAAAAAGAACCAGTACGGCAAATATTTAAAGGATGTCCTGGACGGTAAATACGTGGACAGGCTGCATCAGGATTAGAAGCAGGGCGGCACGGCGCCGGCTCTAAGAGAGGCTGTCCGCCCGGCGCGGAAATGATAAAGGAGAAAGCAGGATGAAAATTATAGTAACAGGGGGAGCCGGATTTATTGGCGGCAACTTTGTGCATCACATGGTGAATAAATATCCGGATTATGAGATCGTGAACCTGGATCTCTTAACGTACGCGGGGAATTTAGAGACATTAAAGCCTGTGGAGGACAGGCCGAATTACCAGTTTGTGAGAGGGGACATCGCGGACCGGAAATTTGTGTTTGAGCTGTTTGAGAAAGAGCGGCCGGACATGATCGTCAATTTTGCGGCAGAGAGCCATGTGGATCGTTCCATTACGGATCCGGAAGCCTTTGTGCGCACCAATGTGATGGGAACTACAACGCTTTTAGACGCCTGCCGGGAGTATGGGATTCAGAGATACCATCAGGTATCGACGGACGAGGTGTACGGGGATCTGCCGCTGGATCGGCCGGATCTGTTCTTTACAGAGGAGACGCCGCTTCACACATCAAGCCCGTATTCGTCGTCAAAGGCCGCGGCGGATCTGTTTGTGCTGGCGTACCAGAGGACCTACGGGCTTCCTGTGACCATTTCAAGGTGCTCCAATAATTACGGGCCGTACCATTTCCCGGAGAAGCTGATCCCGCTGATGATCAGCCGGGCCCTGGCGGACGGCGAGCTTCCGGTTTACGGCGACGGGGCGAATGTGCGCGACTGGCTTCACGTATCGGATCACTGCGGGGCGATTGACTTAATTCTCCACAAAGGCCGCGTGGGCGAGATTTATAATGTGGGCGGCCACAACGAGAGGACGAACCTGGAGGTGGTGAAGACGATCCTGGCGGCTCTTGATAAGCCGGAAAGCCTGATCCGCTTTGTCAAGGATCGTCCGGGGCATGACCGCCGCTATGCCATTGATCCGACAAAAATTGAGAGCGAGCTTGGATGGAAGCCGATGTACAGCTTTGACACAGGCATCCGCCAGACAATCGAGTGGTATCTGGCAAATGAGAGCTGGTGGAAGCACATTATAAGCGGGGAATACAGCCGTTATTTTGAAAAAATGTATGGAGATCGATTAGAATGAAGGTATTTGTGACAGGAGCAAAGGGACAGCTTGGCCACGATGTGATGAACGAGCTGGCCAGGCGCGGGATCGAGGGGATCGGCGCGGATGTGGATGAGATGGACATAACGGATCCGGAAGCCTGCAGGCGCGTGATCGCAGAGGCCCGGCCAGGCGCCGTTATCCACTGCGCCGCATATACTGCAGTAGATGAAGCAGAGAGGCATCCAAAGCTCTGCATGAAGGTGAATGCAGAGGGGACGGGAAATATTGCGAAAGTCTGCCGCGAGCTGGATATTAAGATGATGTACATCAGTACAGATTATGTGTTTGACGGGCAGGGGACGCGCCCCTGGGAGCCGGACGACGCGCGCGATCCGCTGAATGTCTACGGCCAGGCAAAATATGAGGGCGAGCTGGCGATCGAGGAGCTGCTTGAGAAATATTTCATTGTCCGCATCGCCTGGGTATTTGGCGTAAACGGCAGGAATTTTATCAAAACCATGCTGCGCCTTGGAAAGGAGCGGGGCGCGGTGAGCGTGGTTGACGACCAGATCGGTTCCCCGACCTACACCTTTGACCTGGCGCGGCTTCTGGTGGATATGATTCAGACAGAGCAGTACGGGCGTTATCACGCCACCAATGAGGGGCTGTGCAGCTGGTATGAATTTGCGGCGGAGATCTTTAAGCAGGCGGGCATGGAACATGTTTCCGTGACGCCGGTCAGCACAGAGGCTTACACGGCCATGTACCCGGGCCAGGCCAGGCGGCCGATGAACAGCCGCATCAGCAAGGATAAGCTGGAGGAAAAGGGCTTTAAGCGGCTTCCGCCGTGGCAGGACGCCCTGAGGCGGTATTTAGAGGAAATAGCGGGAGAGAACAAATAACCTGGCATGCCGGCGCGTTGCGTTGATTTGGTGAAGCAGGAACGCATCGGTACATTAGCCTTTATGTGAACGATTGAATGATTTAAATTCAGGGAAATTTTAGCGAGGAGAGGATGGAACGGATGGGAAAATATTTTGGCACGGACGGCTTCCGCGGAGAAGCAAACGTGGATTTAACGGTGGAGCACGCGTATAAGGTAGGACGTTTCCTGGGCTGGTATTACGGGCAGAAGGCGGGGGATCACCGCTGCCGCGTCGTGATCGGCAAGGATACGAGACGAAGCAGCTATATGTTTGAGTATTCTCTGGTGTCCGGGCTGACCGCGTCCGGCGCGGACGTATATCTCCTGCATGTGACGACCACGCCCAGCGTATCGTATGTGGTGCGCACCGAGGGCTTTGAGTGCGGAATCATGATTTCCGCCAGCCATAACCCGTATTATGACAATGGCATCAAGGTCATCAATGAGCGGGGCGAAAAGCTGGAGGAAGAGGTGATCGAAAAGATTGAGAGCTATCTGGACGGCGAAATCGGGGAGATTCCGTTTGCAAAGCGGGATCACATCGGATGCACGGTGGATTTCTCAGCGGGCCGGAACCGCTACATCGGCTACCTGATTTCCATTGCCACCCGTTCCTTCAAAAATATGCGGGTCGGCCTGGACTGCGCGAACGGCAGCTCCTTTTCCATTGCCAAGAATGTATTTGACGCCCTGGGCGCGGAGACCTATGTGCTCAGCAACCAGCCCGACGGCCTGAATATCAATACGAACTGCGGATCCACCCATATCGGCAGGCTGATGCAGTTTGTAAAGGAAAAACGGCTTGACGTGGGCTTTGCGTATGACGGAGACGCGGATCGCTGCCTGGCCGTGGACGAGAAGGGCGAGCTGGTGGACGGCGACAAGATCATGTACATCTGCGGCAAATACATGAAGGAGCAGGGAACGCTGGTGAACAATACGATCGTCACCACCATTATGTCCAATTTCGGCCTCTACAAGGCGCTGGAGAGAGAGGGCATCGCCTATGAAAAGACCGCGGTCGGCGACAAATACGTGTATGAAAATATGGCCCAGAACGGCCATTGCCTGGGCGGAGAGCAGTCAGGGCACATCATTTTCAGCAAAAACGCCACCACAGGAGACGGGATCCTCACCTCTCTGAAGGTGATGGAAGTGATCCTGGAGAAGAAGCAGACGCTTGGAAAGCTGGCCTCTGAAATTGAGATTTACCCGCAGGTGCTTAAGAATGTAAAGGTAAAGAGCAAGGCTGAGGCCCAGGAGGATAAGGACGTTCAGGCCGAGGTTCAGAAGGTTGCGGACGCCCTCGGCGACACAGGCCGCATCCTGCTTCGCCAGAGCGGCACAGAGCCGGTGATACGCGTGATGGTAGAGGCCGAGACCGACGCCGTGTGCGAGAAATATGTGGATCAGGTGATTGACGTGATGAAGGCAAAGGGACATATTCTGTAATGCTTTTTGCGCCGCGGCGGAGGTATCTGCCGCGGCATGGCGTTTGGATATTTAATGGGGTGACAGGATGAGAGAACAGTTGACGCAGAGCGATATAAAGAAGATACAGGAAGAGATCGACCACCGTAAGCTGGTAGTGCGCAGGGAAGCCATCGAGGCCGTCAAGGAGGCCCGGGCGCAGGGGGACTTAAGCGAAAATTTTGAATACTACGCCGCAAAAAAGGACAAGAACCGCAATGAGAGCCGGATCCGTTATCTGGAAAACATGTTAAAGCACGCCAGAGTGGTATCGGACGAGTCCGCGCCGGACGAGATCGGCCTCAACGACACGGTGACTCTCTACTTTGAGGACGAGGAGGAGGAGGAAACCTACCGCCTTGTCACCAGCATCCGGGGAAACTCTCTGAAAGGGCTGATCAGTATCGAATCGCCTCTTGGAAAGGCGATTAAGGGACACCGCGCCGGGGATCGCGTCCAGGTCCGGATCAGCGATAAGGCCGGGTATACGGTGGTGATAAAAACGATTGAAAAAACGGGCGAAGATGAAAATGACCGCATCCGGAGCTATTAAACTGCTCCCGGCCGCAGAATTCCGTCAGCCCGTTTCCAACCGATGCCCCGCGGCTCTGTCCAAGGCTGCGGATGTCCGGTATGCTTTCTTCAATGCTGCTGCCTCCGCTGGTGCAGAAGGGAAGCACTGTCTTTCCGTTCAGATCATAGGATTCAAGGAACGTATCAACTGCCATAGGCGCTGTATGCCACCGTATCGGGTAGCCCAGCAGGATCACATCGTAGTTTTCCATATGTTCTACGCGGGAGGACAGCTCCGGCCTGGCGTTTTGATCCAATTCCCTGCAGGCCCGGTCAACGGCGCTCTGGTAGCTTGAAGGGTACGGATTGGTTACCGTGATCTCAAACAGATCGCCTCCGGCTGCCGCCTGGATCTCCTTTGCGGTTTCCTGTGTCGTACCGGTATGAGAGAAATACGCGATCAGGATCCGCTTTCCATCCGTGTTCGCCTGCGGTGTCTGCGCCATTGTTCCGGCGTATCCGGCAGGCACTGCCATTGTCTGCGCCGCGCCGTTTACAGCCCATGCCCCATCTGTGTTTACGGTATAACCGTCTGGTGTGGCCGTATCCGCATACATCCATCCCTCTCTGTCAAACGCATAGCATTCTGCAATGCCGTCTTCGTTTCCGTCCAGCCACTGCCATTCCACTTCCCATTCAGGGCCTCCATAATACTGTCCGGATGGACCAGTGTTCTATCCAGCCAGCAATGAATTTTCAGACACGCTCTACGATAAGCTCTGCCTTTTATCACAAAAAACCGCAAGCGCCACAGCTAATATACCTGAGATCATTTTATTGGCCATATAAGCCGTCAGCGCCTTAGGCGGTATAAGAGAGGCCACGAAAGCCATCTGGCCGCCGACTACATACGCGCCTGCCACTGAAAAGGCCGCGTTTAAGATCCGCCCTCTGCGATCCATTTTTGTAAAGAGCGGCAGCATGGCAAGGCTCTGGGTACAGCTCAGGAATAGTCCCACCACAGACTCATTGTTCACGCCGAGAAAGCGCCCGATGGCCTCAATCGGCCGCCTGAGCTTGTCAAGGGCAATGTGGGACATGACAAGCCCGCCGCAGGCGACGATGACCATGCGGAGAACCATATCAAGCATTTCCGTTACCAGAGCGCTGTCCACGACCGCATACCTGGGGACAAAGACGCTGAATATCGCAATGCCGAAAAACAGGAAGCTGAGGATCCGGATCCCATTTCCCAGGATAATCAGAAACCGGGTGGTCTGCGCGGGGATCAGAAGAAAGGCGGCAATCAGAACCGCGCAGAGCGCCAGCACCGGAATCATATTGACAGACAGCTCGGATGCAGTCAGGCCGAGCATCAGGCCACCTGCCGCGAGGCCGAAGGGCAGCATAATAAGCCCAAAAATAAAACCCCGCATCAGCTCCGGGATCTCTTCCTTTTTGACAGCGGCCAGGAAGACGGGGAGCTGATACCCGACTGTGGCCCCCAGCCCGCCGGAAACCATGGAACCGGTAAAGATGGCGATCGAAGCCGAAGCCGCCAGCTTCTGCGCAATGCCCATGGCCCCCATATCAGGCGCCAGGAGACATCCCACAATAAGAGACGGATCAAAAGGCATATGTTCTGCGGCGGCTGCGAACGCCTCCGCATGGCTCTGCACATAAGAAATGCCGATCGCGTAAAAGCCGACCGTAGACATGGCAAGGCCGCCCATCGTGGAAAGGCCCTTCTCAAAATCAGGCATAAAGCCCAGCCTGCCGCCCAGTATTTCATCGAGAAGGCCCAGCGCGGCAAATACAAGCATCAAAATAACAAATACATTCATAATCTTTCCTCAATATCCTGCGTTCCGGCCGCTCAGACAGCATGGACGGTTCCTTCTCCGGCGTCTGCAAATCTTCGGCATTATCTGTATGTTACGGGGATTTGCAGACGGTATAATCCGCAGTATTCTCTTCTGTATAAACTGTCAGCCTTTAAAGCCGCCATCCTTCAAAGCCTCAAAGCATCAACTGCACCAGAACTCCGCCGAGCGTCAGCATCAGCGCCCCGCAGGAGCGCGTCACGATCTGCGCGAAGGGGAGAAGCTCCATCCGCTTTGCGCTGCTGAGCACCGCCACGTTGCCGGAACCGCCCATATTGGTGGTGCACATCCCGGCCGCAATCGCTGATTCAAGCGGGTAAAATCCCACTTTCCTGCCCACCAGCGAGGCGGTCAGCGTAATGGCAAGGACGACCAGGACGACGGTCAGGAGGTAAAACGGGGTAATATCGCGCAGGATGCTCTTCAGATCAATCAGTGTGGCCCCGATCCCGGTTAAGGCCGCGGCAGTCCAGCTATGGATGGCAAGCTGTCCCCACTGGCGGGCCGCCTCCTCAAGCTGCTCGGACATAATGCCCGTGCCCTTGACGATGACCACGGCAATGATCATCCAGGCATAAGTAGGAACCAGGGAGATGAAGCGGTGAAAGAGAGCTCCCAGTTCATAAAACGCCAGGGAAATGATCAGCCCGGTGCATAAGAGGGACAGGGACGGTTTCATGGCCGGCCTTGCAGGCGGTTTTGTCCCGTCATTCACCAGACGCCCGTGGCCGGTCAGCTCAGGACGTTTTTCTCCCACATTGTTGGCCAGAGCGCCCAGCACGATGGCCACGCAGTTACCGAGCACCGTGGCCGGCGCAATCCTTGTGAGGATCTGCCCCGCGTCCGTGCCAAGGACAGAGGAGTACATGGCGGACAGCGGGACCGAGCCTGCCGTCATCCCGCCGCTGGTCATGGGGATCCCGATATACAGAATGCCCTCCAAAAAGGAATTGCCCATAAACATTCCCAGAATCCCCGCCAGAATGACTCCGGCGGCCAGGGAGACAACGGCTGTCGGAAGCAGCCGGACCGTGGCCCGCAGAAGAAGATTGCGGTCAATATTAAACAGGCTTCCCGTGATCAGGGCGGATATATAAAAGACCAGAAAGCCCTGCTGGTTTACGAAATGGTTCAGAATATCCTGCGTCTGCGCCGGAATCAGCCCTGCCGCCTGAATCGCCGCCGCGCCCAGGATACAGATCACCGAGCCGCCTAAGTAGGTGCGTACCACCGGCAGCGAATTGCCGATCGCGTTCAGCCCTTCGCCCACGACCATCAAGACAATGATGCCGCCGACCAGCCCGGCCGGGAGGCAGTCTGCATACATACACGCTATCACAAGGATCAGGACGCCCAGATAGACGGGAAGCGGGAACCCCGCTACATTTGCCGCCCATATCCTGGTTTTAAAATTCCCTGTCATCGTATCATTCCTTTCGTGAAATATTGTTGCCGCAGTAAAATGGGGGATGAACTGCGGTTTGTTTTCTTTATCATAGCATAGAGTCTCGGGTATTTCCAGCAGTTGGTTTGTAAATGGGGGGATTATTCGTGAAGGGGGATTCGTGAGAGGTTACTGTTCGCACCCCTGCCGGGCTGTGCCCGGTAACACGCTTCGCGATGCACACAAACTGCAAAAAATGCAGCTTGGCGCTGCTGCTCCCGGGTTTGACCCAAGGGGACCCGCTGTCGGTGACTTTCGCTGCGCTGCACTCACAAAAACACCTCGGATTGGCCGGCGTGTGAACAGTAACCGTGAGGTAACAGTTCAGGTTGTCTGAACGGTTACACCGTGAGAGGGCCGCCCACAGCATAAAAAATTTTCCCGCTTGTGTTTTCCGTCCGTCCGCATTATAATTATAAGATTCACATATTTCCGCCCAAAGTTCCAAAACTGCATTTCCAAACCGCTATTTCAGAAAAGGAGGAAGGACAATTATGATTAAAAACCTGACGGAAGGAAGGCCGCTTAAGCTTTTATTTTTCTTTTCTCTGCCCATGCTTCTGGGAAATCTTTTCCAGCAGCTTTATAATATGGTAGATTCAATCGTGGTCGGCAATTTCGTCGGCGCAGAGGCGCTGGCGGCGGTGGGGGCCTCTTTTCCGGTGGTATTTCTGGCCGTGGCGCTGGCGGCGGGCCTGTCGATGGGCTGTAATGTAGTGATCTCACAGCTTTTCGGCGCGAACCGGATCCGTGAGATGAAGGTCACGATATCAACGGCCCTGCTCGGGCAGTTCTTCTTAAGCCTTGCCATTATGATCGCAGGGGGACTTCTCTCGCCAGCGATTTTAAGGCTTCTGAAAACGCCGGCTAATATAATGGCAGATTCCAGGACGTATCTGCAGATTTATTTCTGCGGAGCAGTGTTCCTGTTTATTTATAATACCCTGAATGGAATATATAATGCGCTGGGAGACAGCAAAACGCCGCTTTATTTTCTGATGTTTTCGACACTGGCTAATATTGCGCTGGATCTGCTGTTTGTCATCCGCTACCAGATGGGGGTGGCAGGCGTGGCCTGGGCGACTCTGATCGCGCAGGGCATTTGCGCGGGCCTGTCGTTTCTGATTTTGTTAATCCGGTTAAAGAAACTGCCGGACGAGGAGGACGCGCCGGAGCTGAACGCGAGGCTGTTTGATTTTTCCGCTGTGAAACGGATCGCCCGCGTGGGAGTGCCCTCCATGATTCAGCAGTCGATCGTCTCCTTTAGCATGCTGCTTATGCAGGGGCTTGTAAACAGCTATGGCGCCCTCTTTATTGCGGGCTACACGGCGGCGACCAAGATCGACAGCCTGGCTATGCTGCCGAATATGAACTTTTCCAACGCCATGTCCAGCTATACAGCCCAGAATATCGGGGCCGGGAAGCAGGAACGGGTCAGGGAAGGCTACAAAGCCAGCCTCTTTATGGTCGTGGTATTCAGCTTGGCGCTGACAACGCTTATCTTCCTGTTCGGCCCGAATTTATTAAACCTGTTCATGGACTCCGACACAAATGTGGATGCCATCGGCTACGGGATGTCCTATATGCGTACCGTGTCATCCTTTTACATACTGATGGGCATTTTATTTGTGAGCAACGGGCTTTTACGGGGAGCGGGAGATATGGGATTCTTCATGCTGAGCTCGCTTGGGAACCTGTTCTGCAGGGTTGCGGTAGCGTATACGCTGGCAAGCCGGATGGGCCCCGGGGCGATCTGGTGGTCGATTCCCATCGGCTGGCTTGTCGGCAGCCTCATTTCCTATTCCCGTTACCGCAGCGGAAGGTGGGCGAAGCGCAGCTTGGTAGGGCGCAGCAGTTGAGAGATTGGAATTTGATTGCAGCCGCAGGTTACGCTATGGTATGTATAATACAAGTAAGTATAACGGCAATCTTTATTTAATGAGGAAAGAGGTGAGACGCGATGCCATCAGATGAAAAAGAATTAAACAGTGTCTTTTTTGACCAGCTTACGATAGTTGAGCGGATCGAACGTCAATTAGAAAGCGGCGGCGCAGAAGCTGCAAAAGTGAGATTGAGATCCTAAAAAACGAAATCAACAGAAAACTGTATCAACAGCCTCCGCTCAAAAATGATTAACATTTTTACATGTGAAGCCTGCCGTCCGGCAGGCTTTTTTAAGAAAAATCCTTTATGTTACAGGATGGCGTGCATTCAATTATCAGAAATATAATACCTCTTATGATATAAGCATGAGAGGCATACTCCCCTGCTTTGTCATAAGAGGTATAAAATCAGATATCCTTAGCTTAAGCCTTCAGAACATTTTTCCTAAAAACTCTGCTCCGTACGCTCAATAATCTCATCCTGAAGCGGTTTATCCAGATTCCGGAAATGGTCGCTGTATCCGGCCACGCGCACAATCAGATCCTTGTACTCCTCCGGATTCTTCTGCGCTTCGAGCAGCAGCTCGCGGTTTACAACGTTAAACTGCACATGATGTCCGTCCATATTAAAGTAAGCGCGTACATAGTTAGCCAGGTTGTCAATACCTTCCTCGCCCTCCAGGACATCAGGTGTGAACTTCTGGTTCAGCAGGGTGCCGCCGGTCTTTAAGTGATCCATCTTCGCGCAGGACTTAATAACAGCGGTCGGCCCATTCACATCAGCGCCCTTCTCCGGAGAGATACCCTCTGATACGGGCTTCTCAGCCAGACGTCCGTTGGCGCTCGCGATCATGACGCTGCCGAAGTAAACATGGCAGGTAGTCGGAAGCATGTCAACGCGGTAGGAGCCGCCTCTCATATTGGGTCTTGCGGATACGTTGTCAACATAGTAGTTGAAGACTTTCTGCATCAGCTCATCTGCGTAGTCGTCGTCATTGCCGTATTTCGGCGTCTTATTAAGAACCAGGTTGCGGATGGACTCATAGCCGACAAAGTTGGCTTTCAGCGCGTCCAGAAGCTCAGCCATGGTGAATTTCTTGTGGTCATATACATTGTATTTTACAGCGGACAGGCAGTCGGAGATGGTGCCTGTGCCCACGCCCTGGATAACGCTGGTGTTGTAGCGCGCGCCGCCTGCGTTGTAGTCCCTGCCTTTGGCGATACAGTCATTGGTCAGGATGGACAGGAACGGAACCGGCATATATTTCGCAAAGATCTGCTCGATCACATTGGAGCCTCTTACCTTGATGTCAAGGAAGTAGTTGATCTGCTTTGTATAAGCGTCCCATAACTCGTCAAAGGTCTTGAAATCCCTTGCGTCGCCGGTCTGAAGGCCTAACTGCTTGCCGGTCATCTGATCCACGCCGTTAAACAGGGTGAGCTCGAAAATCTTGGGCAGGTTGAAGTATCCCTGAAGGATATAAGCCTCGTTTCCGAATGCGCCGGTCTCAACGCAGCCTGAGGAACCGCCTTTGCGGGCGTCTTCCAGGGTCTTTCCTGCGTTCATGAGCTCCTGGATGATGGCTTCCGTATTGTAGAAGCAGGGCTGGCCCCATCCTTCGCGCGCGATCTCGCAGGCTCTCTTTAAGAACTTCTGCGGGTTCTTGCGGCTGATCTGTACGTTGGAGTTGGGCTGAACCAGCCTCATCTCATCCATGCAGTCAAGAATGATATAGGACACGTCATTTACGCCGTCCTTGCCGTCCGGTGTCACGCCGCCGGTGTTGATGTTGGCAAAGTCTGTGTAGGTGGAGCTCTCCTTTAAGGTGATGCCTACCTTCGGCGGAGCCGGCTGGTTGTAGAATTTCACCCATAAGCATTCCATCAGCTCAAGCGCTTCGTCTCTTGTGATAACGCCGTCTTCCACATCTTTTGCGTAGAACGGGCCTAAGTGCTGATCAAAATGTCCCGGTGAATAAGCGTCCCAGGGATTTAATTCCGTGGTAACAGCCAGATGGGTGAACCAGTAGTGCTGGATCGCCTGGTAATAGGTCTGGGGTTTGTGAGCCGGAACGACGTCGCAGTTGGCGGCGATCTGTAAAAGCTCTTTCTTTCTCTGCTCATCTGTGCATTCCGCCGCCATCTTTCTGGCCAGATCGCCGTAGCGCTTTCCTAAAATCATGATGGCGTCACAGCAGATGCTCATGGCGTTTAACTGATTCTTCTTCTCCAGCGCTTCGGGATCGTTCATGAAATCCAGGTTCGCGATAGCCTCTTTGATCTCATTCTGATAATCCAGGTAGCCCTGCTTGAAGATATTCTCAGAGCCAACCGTGTGGCCCGGTCCGCGCTGCTCCATGAACTCCGTGAAAATACCGGCCGCATAAGCCTCTTTCCACTCATCGGTCATGCTGTTTAAGATCTTGTGGCGCGTGGAACGATTCTCCCAGAAGGGAATGATCATCTCTTCCTGAATCTTTAAGTCCTCTTCGGTTACAGAGAAATTCACGATCTTGCGATCGTTCATGTTGTGCATGTCTTCCAGTGTATGGCAGCACAGCTCCGGGAATGTGGGAGCGGACTGCGGGCCGTCGCCCTTCTCACCCACGATCAGCTCGCCGTCGTCAATGCTGATGGTCTTGTTGGTGAAGAAATGCTTTAATACCAGGGCGCGCAGCTCGGGAACGGAGACAGAGCCCTCATACATCTTATAAGCCTCTGTTTCCAGCACAGCGCGCTCGATATAGATGTGGGGCTGGGTGGTCGTGCTTATTTTTCTGAGCCTTCTGATACGCTCGTTCATACCGCGTTCCTGATTGCCGGTGTAATCCTTTTCATAGCCGCTTCCACCGCAGCAACAGCTTGTTTCGTTTGCCATGTTTTTACCCTCCTATTTTTGTATGATTGAAACCATGTTGCATAAACATATTTTTGAACAGCTCCATACGCTCTTTGTCCGGCGTCTTCAGTATATTCTCTTCGTCGCAGGCTCTGTCAAGTTTCCCGTATTTGTGGTTGCCCGTATTGTGGTAGGGCAGAAGATTGACCTGTTTTACGCGGATGTTGTTCTCCCGCAGGAAATCAATAACCTGGTTCATAAAAGCTTCGTCGGCATTGACCCCATCGATGGTTGGGATGCGGATGCTGATCGAAGCGCCGTCCTCATTCAGCTTCTTTAAGTTCTCTAAAATGAGCGCGTTGTCAACGCCCATGAAATGCTTATGTATCTCAGGATCCATGGCCTTGATGTCGTACAAAAACGTATCGACAAACGGCAGGATCCGTTTGAAATTCCCGTAAGGCGCATAGCCGCAGGTGTCAATATTCACGCTGTAGCCCTTGTCGTGTAAAATGCGGCACAGCTTTTCGATGAAATCCATGTCCTGAATCATCACCTCGCCGCCGGAAAGGGTAATGCCGCCGCCGGAGCTCTCATAGAACATCCGATCCTTTTCGGCCTCCTTTACCAGCTCCTGCACCGTATACTCCCTGCCGGCGATCTCCCTGGCATTGTTTAAGCACCAGTCGGTACAGACGCCGCAGGCCGTACACGCATCGCGGTCCAGGACAACCTTATCCTGCGTAAGCGAGATCGCCTGCGCGGGGCAGCGCTTTACACATTCTCCGCAGAGCGTACAGCGGTCATGGAAGACCATCAGCTCCTTTGGACGCCGCTGGCTTTCCGGGTTATGACACCACAGGCAGGATAACGGGCATCCTTTAAAAAATATACTGGTTCTGATGCCATCCCCATCGTGGATGGAAAATTTCTGAATGTTAAATACATAAGGATGCTCCATAATCCCCGCCCCCCTTTTTTGAAAACTAGACTACGTTCTAGTTATGAGTCTATAATACTACAAATTGCTCTGAAATACAATAGAAATTTGAAAAAAATATAAAGAAATCAAAACTTTCCTAAAAAGAGATGACAGCCAGAACGATAAGCGATATAATATGAAAAAAATAAAGTGATTTTTAAACAGGACTATTAAAAAAGCGAGGAAAATTCATGGAAAAGAAATTGACTCATTTTGATACAAAGGGAAACGCCGTGATGGTGGATGTGGGGGATAAGGATGTCACCACCCGCACTGCAGTAGCCACGGGAAAGATCCGCGTGAATGAGGCTGTGATGAAAGCGGTCATGGCCGGGACCGTAAAAAAGGGCGACGTCCTGGGCGTGGCCAGGGTGGCGGGAATCATGGCGGTCAAGCAGACGGCCGGCCTGATACCCATGTGCCATACGCTGTTTATTTCCAAGTGCAGCATTGAATTTGAGGTTAATAAGGAAGAGATGGAGATCAAGGTCATCTGCGCCGCGACAGCGGAGGGAAAGACCGGCGTGGAGATGGAAGCCCTCACGGGAGTGAGCGTCACGCTTCTGACAATCTACGATATGTGTAAGGCCATTGATAAGCGCATGGAGATGAATGAAATACATCTGGAAACAAAATCAGGTGGGAAAAGCGGGGATTTTGCGAGATGACGGACGGCATGGGCAGAACCATTGACTATATCCGCATTTCCGTGACGGACCGGTGTAATTTAAGGTGCCGGTACTGTATGCCCGAGGAAGGGGTGGAGAGCATTGCGCACGATCGGATCCTGCGCTTTGGGGAGATCCTGCGGATTGTCAGCGTCCTGGCCGGCATGGGGCTTAAAAAGGTAAAAATAACCGGCGGGGAGCCGCTGGTGCGGCGGGGCGTCACAGACTTAATTGCCCGCATCCGCCAGACGCCGGGCATTGAAAATATCACGCTCACCACGAACGGAGTCCTTCTGGAGGAGATGTACGACAGCCTGGCCGACGCCGGGCTCGACGCCGTAACCGTGAGCCTCGACACCCTGGATCCGGCCCGCTACCGCGCGATCACCAGGCGCGACGAGGCGGAGCGTGTGATACGGGGTATCCGCCAGGCTGCGTTAAAGAACCGGATTTCCCTTAAAATCAACTGCGTCCCGATGGGGGATCCGCGTGAACAGGGGATTTTGGAGCTGCTGCAGCTTGCAAAGAGCCAGCCGATCCACGTCCGTTTTATTGAAATGATGCCTATCGGGCTCGGAAGCCAATTTCCCTTTATCAGTGAAAACGAGCTGAAGGAATTTCTGGAAGCGCATCTGGGCGCCTTAACGCCGTGCAGCGACGTAAAGGGAAACGGCCCCTGTAAATATTACGCCGCCGAAGGCTTTTGCGGGCGGGTCGGCTTTATCAGCGCAGTCACCCACAAATTCTGTTCTGAGTGCAACAGGGTGCGCCTGACTGCCGAAGGCTTTTTAAAGACCTGCCTCCAGTACGATACAGGCGTGGAGCTAAAGCCCCTTCTGGCGGCCGGGTGCAGTGAAGAAGAGCTGAAAGCCGCCATCGAAAAAGCCCTGCGCGCCAAGCCGTCAGGACACGATTTCGGAGGCTGCGCGCGGACGGCGGGCGCAGAGCGCCGCGGCATGTCGCAGATAGGCGGCTGACCGTCAGGGGATTTATTCCCGCGAGCAACGAGCCAGGTGGGCATGCTTGCATGCACATTTGGCGACTGCCGCGAGGGTCAAATACCCCGCTGCTCTGCAGCGCTGCAAGCTTGACGCTCCGTTGCCTGCAGCGGGGGTGTTGACTCTGATAGAATAAAAAGAACATGAAAGAGGCTCAGTTCCGGTTACCGGGGCTGGCGCAGCAGGCAAAAAGAAAGCAGGAGGGAAAAATGGGAAAGGTAATTGCAGTCTGTACAAGCGATATAAAGGGAGTTCAGAAAAAAAATGTCCATGAGGCAAGGTTTATCGAGGACTTTGGCATCGAGGGCGACGCCCACGCGGGGAAATGGCTCCGCCAGGTGAGTTTGCTGTCCCATGACAGGATCGAGGAATTCAGGAAGCGCGGCGCGCAGGTGGAGGACGGCGCGTTCGGGGAGAATCTGGTCGTGGAAGGGATCGACTTTAAGACGCTTCCGATCGGGACGCGCTTCCAGTGCAATGACGTGATTTTGGAACTGACGCAGATCGGGAAGGAATGCCATCACGGGTGCGCGATATTCCAGGCCATGGGAGATTGCATCATGCCCCGGGAGGGGGTATTCAGCAGAGTGATCAGCGGGGGGACGATAAGAGAAGGGGATATGCTGGAGATTGTTAAGTAATGCGCGGTCTATGGATTCAGGAAAATTGAAATATTATAAGGAGAGCCAGGATATGAGAGTTGCAATTATTACTTCCAGCGATTCCGGGTATGCGGGACAGCGGGAGGATGTAAGCGGGCCGGTGATAGAGGAGATTGTGACCGCGTCGGGCTATGAGGTGGTTCAGAGGGAGCTCCTTCCGGATGATTTTGCGATGCTCCGCGATGCGATGATACGGATCTGTGATGAGGGGAGAGCAGATTTGGTGCTGACTACCGGAGGGACGGGCTGTTCTCCCCGGGATGTGATGCCAGAGGCCACAGCCGCCGCCGCCGAGCGGATGGTTCCCGGAATTCCGGAGGCGATGCGGGCGTACAGTATGCAGTTTACAAGACGCGCCATGCTGACAAGGGCTGCCAGCGGGATCCGGGGGCGCTCCCTGATCGTGAACCTGCCGGGAAGCCCCAAGGCGGTCCGCGAGTGTCTGGAATATATTCTGCCGGAATTACGGCATGGGCTGGAAATCCTTCTGGGGGAGGCGGGGGAGTGCGCTAGTACAGCGTTGCATTAATTTGCAAGTAAAAAGCGATTGATATTCGTGTCATCTGTGCGTCTGCGAAGCGACGGCATAGTGGTGTCTACGGCTAGCTTTGCAGGCGTGCAGAGGGCGCGGATAGCGAGTGCTGTTTACTCGCGAATTAATGCAATACTGTACTAGAGCGTGTTTGAAAATTCATTCCTGGCATCTGCACGCCCCACTTCGCGGTATATTTGTGCCCAATTCACTTAACGCAGCCCGCTGCGCCGCGTTCATTTGGCACAAATCTCCCACAAAGTGGCACGCACAGCTACCAGAAAGCAATTTTCAAACACGCTCTGGGTAAGAGGACGGCAGGCATCATTTATCCCTGAGATCGCCTGATATCATATATAAGGATGCGCTATTTTCGGCATACGTCCATGGCGGCCTTCCCACACTTAAACCATGGCCAAAATATAAACATGACGTAATTCCCGCAACCAAGACCGCAAATAAGAATCCAACCTTTGCCTTTACTTCGTTCCAATTTAATGATACAATAGAAGTCAGGCACATTTTTGATGAAACGAGGGAAAAACAGATGGCAAAAGGAAGTGAGACAAAGGCCAGAATTGCCCGTGTGGCATGGAAGCTGTTCCATGAAAAGGGATATGAAGATACGACGATTGATGAGATCATCCTCCAGTCAGGAACCTCAAAAGGGAGTTTCTATCACTATTACAGCGGGAAGGATGAACTTTTATCCTCTCTGCCTGAGATATTTGACGCAAAATATGAAGAAGTGATTCAGACGCTGGATCCGGAGATGGACAGTTATGAAAAGCTTTTATTCCTTTGCTATAGTATTCATGATATGATAGGAGAGGAGATTCCGGTCGGTCTTCTGGCCTCCCTTTACTCCTCCCAGGTGGTGACCAAAGGGGATAAGCACCTGCTGGATCAGAACCGCTTTTATTACAAAATGATAAACCAGTTGGTGGATGAGGGCCAGAGAAGGGGGCAGATCACAAGGGAGCTCCCCTACTATGAGGTTGCCAGGCTGTACACGCTCTGTGAGAGGGCGATTATCTATGATTATTGTATCTCCAACGGGAATTATTCTTTGGGAGAGTATACGAGGAGAACCATGCCCCTGATTTTCGGCGGCGTCCGGGGGACGGGGCGGGCCTGATACGTCGCTGCGCAAATGCCAGTGAGTGTTGATGAGGATGTATGGGCCCGGCGTCCGGCGGGCCTGTTTCAAGCGCCGGCGCGCCAGAAGGCGGAGAATCCTGCAGGGCAGGATTCTTTTTTTGCACACGGGCGTCTAAAGGAAATATGTCAGCAAGCTGACGGACGCCCGGCGCAGAGAGCAGGGGAAGTAACCTTCCCTGCCCGATCCCGGACAGGGGGATCCTTTTTACGGAGCTGCACGCGGCATATTTTAATGAAGAAACGGGGAAAGAGAAAGGTGATGGGGACGGAAAATCAGGCGTACATTGAGATTACGAATGCGAGCGAGAATAATTTAAAGAATGTATCCTTGCGCATACCGAAAAAGAAGATCACGGTGTTTACCGGTGTTTCCGGATCCGGGAAATCTTCCCTGTGCCTGGATACGATTGCGGCAGAGTCGAGGCGGGAGCTGAACGCTACGTTTCCCAGCTTTATCCAGCAGTTTCTTCCCAAATACGGAAGGCCGGAGGTGGAGCGGGTTGAGAATCTTCCGGTAACGATTGTAATTGATCAGAAGAAACCGACGGCGAATTCACGCTCGACGGTGGGGACGTACACGGATATTTACGCGCTGCTGCGCCTCCTGTTTTCGAGGGTGGGGAAGCCGTTTGTGGGGTATTCGGACAGCTTTTCCTTTAACCATCCGAACGGGAAGTGCGGGCGCTGCGAGGGGCTGGGGACCGTGACGGAGCTGGATATCCATAAGCTGGTGGATTTTGACAAGTGCTTAAATGACGAGGGCGTGATCAAATGGCCGGCCTTTACCACAGGGGCGTGGAGATGGAAGCGCTACGCCTACAGCGGCCTTTTTGATCTGGATAAAAAGATACGCGATTATTCGGATGAGGAGATGGAGCTGTTTTTATATTCTCCCCAGATAAGGCTGAAGAACCCGCCCGCAAACTGGCCGAAGTCGGCGAAGTATGAGGGGATCTATCCCAGGATGTACAGGAGCATTATCAATTCTAAAGAGGGTCAGCTTCACAAAAAGGAGCTGGACCGGATTGTCAGCGTCTTTACCTGCCCGGACTGTAAGGGGGCCAGGCTCAACGAGCGGATCCGGAGCTGCCGGATAAGCGGCCTGAATATCTGCGAGGCGGCGGATCTTCCGATTCCGGACGCGGCGGCCTTTATCCGGGGAATTGAGGATCCGCTGGCCGTGGATTTGAAGAGGGAGATTTTAAAACGTCTTGACGCCCTGATTGAGATTGGGCTTGGTTACCTGTCCCTGAGCCGGGGGACGGATACCCTGTCAGGCGGAGAGGCGCAGCGCATTAAAATTGCCAGGTATATTAACTCGCCGCTGACGGATATGATGTATGTCCTGGATGAGCCGAGCGTGGGACTTCATTCACGCGATATTCAAAATCTGAAAAATTCTCTGATTAAGTTGAAAAATCATGGAAATACGGTTATGATTGTAGAGCATCACCGGGAAGTGATCGCTTTGGCGGATCATATAGTGGATATGGGACCCGAAGCGGGCATGAACGGGGGCAGGATCATGTTTGAGGGCAGTTATGATGAGCTTCTGCGCTCCGATACGCTTACCGGGCGTATGCTGCGGACGCGTCTGCCGTTTAAGGAAGAACTGCGCAGGCCGTCCGGATGGTTCCATCTGGAAGGGGCTTCGCTGCACAATTTAAAGCAGGTTTCCGTGGATCTGCCGCTGGGAGTCATAACCGTGATCGCGGGCGTGGCGGGCTCAGGGAAAAGCTCCCTGATGGAATATTTTCAGAGCCGCTGTCCGGAGGAGGTGATTTCCATCCGGCAGAAGGATATCGGGATCAACCTGCGCTCCACGCCGGCCACCTATCTCGACATTGCCGATGAGATACGGAGCCTGTTTGCAAAGGAAAACCATGTGGCTCAGGCGTATTTCAGCTTTAATTCAAAAGGCGGCTGCCCCGCCTGCCAGGGAAAGGGCGTGATCGTGTCCGATATGGCCTACATGGACGCGATCGAGACGGTCTGCGAGGTCTGCGGGGGAACCCGGTATTCACAGGAAGTTCTGCAGTACCGGTATAAGGAAAAGAATATCGCGGAGGTGATGGATATGACGGTCCGCCGGGCGGCGCGCTTTTTTGAGGGCGAGCCGCTTGTGAAAAAGCTGGAGACTCTTTTAAAGGTCGGGCTTGGCTACCTCCATCTGAATCAGTCCATGACTACCTTATCCGGGGGCGAGCTGCAGCGTGTAAAGCTGGCGGGGCGGCTTGAGGAGCAGGGGCGGATTTTTATCCTCGACGAGCCCACGGACGGCCTTCATCTGGACGATATCCGCCGTCTGATGAAGCTGTTTAATGAGATGGCGGAACGGGGTAATACGCTGTTTATCATCGAACACAGCCTGGATGTGATGAAGGATGCGGACTATCTGATTGAGCTGGGGCCTGGCGGCGGGAATGCCGGAGGGAGGCTTTTATATGCGGGGACGCCAAAAGGCGCATTGGAGGCAGAAGGCAGCGTGACAGGAGAATATTTAAGGCAGGGCCTGTAACAGCAGTTTTTGTGACAGGAGCAGTTACGGCCTGCAAAAAGGGATGTATTTATTCGCAAATTTATACTAATCATCTGTAACACACAGGGGGGAACGGATTCATGTATCATTGCCATATTCGTATTTATTTGACAGGCCATGAACGGCGCATGGCTGAAATAATAAAGGAAATGCCGCCGCTTGAACATTTTACGCATGAGTTTTCTGAAAGCGATGAACCGGATGAAGCGCTGGCGTCGGGAGCGGATGTGATCCTGGCGGAGTTACAGGATATGGATGTGGAGAAAACGCTCGGGGCGCTGCGTTCATCCAAGAAGGGGGAGGCGGAGCTGATTGTGCTCGCGGATAAGGCCCAGATCCCGCTGCTGGCAGGCGCTCTGCCGGAGATAAAGGATGTGTGGACGCTTCCGATGTCTGAAGAGGAGCTGCGCTTCCGCTTTCTGAGATGGCAGCAGGCCCTGAAAACGAGCAGGGATTTCTGGGAGGCCAGCCATTTTCTGGAGACGGCCATTAACAACAGCCCAAACCTCATCTGGTTTAAGGATAAGGACGGCATTCATGAAAAGGTGAACGCCAGTTTCTGTAAAAGCGTGAATAAGACCAGGGAACAGGTGGAAGGGCGCGGCCACGCATATATCTGGGATGTCGAGGAGGATGATCCGGTCTGCAGAGAGTCAGAACAAAAGGTTATGGAAACAGGGCAGACGGTTGTGACGGAAGAGACGATTGTGACCGGAGAGGGCTTAAGGATGCTCACCACGTATAAGTCCCCGCTCTATAATCCTGACGGAAGCGTGATGGGAACCGTGGGCATTGCGGTTGATGTGACGCAGGAGCGCATCTATAAGCAGGAGATTATCCAGAAAAGCCGGACGCTGGAGACAATCTTTACCACCATGGACTGCGGCGTGATCTGCCACAGCCTCGACGGCTCCGAGATTCTCAGCGTAAACAGGGCCGCCCTGCACATTCTGGGTTATGAATCCCAGAATGAACTGATGGATCAGGGATTTTTCCTGATCGCGTCATCTGTCCTGGACGAGGACAGACAGGAGCTTCAGGACGCGATCCGCGAGCTGCAGGAGGAGGGAGACAGCGTCAGCGTGGAATACCGCGTGCGTCACAGAACCGGGGAGATCCTGCATGTGATGGGCAATGTTAAGCTCTTAAGGGAAAATGGGAAGCTGTTTTACCAGCGCTTCCTTTTGGACTGTACGGCGCAGAAGCTTGAAGAGGAAAAAAATGAGAGACGCCAGATGGAGCTTGTACAGGCGCTGAGCATTGATTACAGCGTGGTCTGCTTTTTTGATCTCGATTCGGGCAGAGGGCGGATGATCCGCAGTAACGACAGCAAGAGCTGCGGGCGTGAGATTTCGTTCAAAGGAGACATTTCCCTGGAAGAGAGCATGGGATGTTACATAGAAAAACATGTGCATGCAGAGGATCAGGAAACGCTGCGGCAGTTCGCCTCTCTCGAGCGCCTCAGAAAAGAGCTGGTGGAAAAGAAGACGGATTATGTGAATTACCGCATTACGACGGACAGCGGGACGGTCTACTACCAGCTCAAGGCAGTGCGGGCGGGCGTGTGGGACGGGGATCACGGCGCAGTCCTGGGATTTCGCAGCGTGGACAGGGAAATCCGCGATGAGATGGAGAAAAAGAACCTGCTGGAGGATGCGCTTTTGCAGGCAAACAGAGCCAGCCGGGCCAAGAGCGTATTTCTTTCCAACATGTCGCACGACATCCGAACGCCGATGAATGCTATCGTCGGTTTTACGGCGCTGGCAATTACGCATATCGATCAGACGGAACAGGTAAGAGAGTATCTGGAAAAAATCATGGCGTCCGGCAATCACCTGCTGAGCCTTATTAATGATATTCTGGATATGAGCCGTATCGAGAGCGGCAAGATGCATCTGGAGGAGAAGCCGTGCAGGCTGCCGGACATTCTGCACGGGCTGCGCAATATCCTGCTGGCGGAGATCCATGCCAAGCAGCTTGAGCTGTATATGGACGCAGTGGATGTGATGAATGAGAATATTTACTGCGACAAGCTGCGGCTGAACCAGGTGCTCTTAAACCTTTTGAGCAATGCCGTGAAGTACACAAAGGCCGGGGGCATTATCACGGTCCGGATCATTGAGAAAGCCGGAGCGTCGGCGGGATATGCAAATTATGAATTTCATATCAAGGATACTGGCATCGGCATGAGCCGGGAATTCGTATCCCATATTTTTGAGCCGTTTGAGCGGGAGAAGAACTCTACAATCAGCAAGATTCAGGGAACCGGGCTCGGGATGGCGATCACGAAAAATATCGTGGACATGATGAACGGCGCCATTGATGTAAAGAGCGAGCAGGGCGTGGGCACGGAGTTTACGGTTTACTTAACCCTGCGGCTGGATTCCGGGGAAAAGGAGCCGGTGGACATACCGGAGCTTAAAAACTGCCGGGCGCTGGTGGTGGACGACGATTTTAATACCTGCGACAGCGTGTCCTATATGCTTCAGCAGATCGGCCTGCGCGCGGAATGGACCTTATCCGGCAAAGAAGCGGTTCTGCGCACGCGCCAGGCGGCTATGCGTAAGGATAACTACAGTGTATATGTGATCGACTGGATGCTCCCGGATATGAACGGCATTGAAGTGACGCGGAGGATCCGCAAGGAGATGGGCGAGGATGTGCCAATCATTGTCCTGACGGCCTATGACTGGTTTGACATTGAAAAAGAGGGCAGGGAGGCCGGAGTGACGGCGTTCTGCAGCAAGCCGCTGTTTTTGTCAGAGCTGCGTAGCTGCCTGCATTCTGTCATACATGCGGATGATAAGGCAGAGGAAGAGGCGCCCGAGAATGAGCAGAAAGCCCATACAGGGCGCATCCTGCTGACAGAGGATGTGGCATTGAACCAGGAGATCGCCACAGTGCTCCTGGAGGACGCAGGATTTTCTGTCGAAGTAGCGGATAACGGGCAGATTGCGGTTGAGAAGGTAAAAAGGTCCCGTCCGGGATACTATCAGTTAGTGCTCATGGATGTGCAGATGCCGGTCATGAACGGCTATGAGGCGACCCGGGAGATCCGTAAATTGAAGAACGGGGCTCTGGCTTCCATTCCGATTATTGCCATGACAGCGAATGCATTTGAGGAAGATAAGCAGGAGGCCATGCGGTGCGGGATGAACGGCCATATATCCAAACCGATTGATGTTAAAAAGCTGTTCTGGACATTGGATCAGATATTGAAGTGAGAGGGCTTAAGGCCGGGAGTTTTGTCTGAGAGTCCTTTAGAAAGTTGTTTCATGGATGCTCTGAAATAAGCGCTGATTACGGTTCACGCATCTTTTAGGCTGTAACAGTTCAGACAACCTGAACTGTTACGGCATCTGCCCATGAAAATCGCTTCGCGATGGGGCAGATGTCTGCTGCCGCCGCGTTTTCGTACGGTCAGCGCAGCAGGTGCGCTGACCTGTCTGAACTGTTACTTTAGGCCATGATCAGTTGAAAACAAAACGAACAAATGTTTGCAAAAATATATGAGATGTGATATACTAATGTACACAGTCAATCTTTGAGAATGAATTGGTGCAGAAGGCCGCGTTCCTGCTTATAGTCTGGCAGTCTGACCGCGGTTACAGGAGCGAATGCGATGGCAAAGCAGTATATCAAAATACGTGGTGCGAATGAGCACAACCTAAAGAACATTTCTCTGAATATCCCAAGGGATGAGCTGGTCGTTCTGACCGGCTTATCCGGTTCGGGAAAGTCCTCCCTTGCGTTTGACACGATCTATGCGGAAGGGCAGAGACGCTATATGGAATCTCTCTCCTCCTACGCAAGGCAGTTTCTGGGACAGATGGAGAAGCCGGACGTGGAGAGCATAGAGGGATTGTCCCCCGCTATTTCCATTGATCAGAAATCGACAAACCGGAACCCGCGTTCGACGGTGGGGACAGTGACGGAGATCTATGATTACATGCGCCTTCTCTACGCGCGGATCGGGATACCGCACTGTCCCAAATGCGGGCGCGAGATCCGCCGGCAGACCGTGGATCAGATGGTGGATCAGATTATGGCCATGCCGGAGAAGACGAGGCTGCAGCTTCTGGCCCCCATGGTGCGGGGAAGGAAAGGGCGTCATGAAAAGGTGCTGGAGCAGGCAAAAAAGAGCGGCTACGTCCGTGTGCGGATTGACGGAAACTTATACGAGCTGACGGAAACCATTTCCCTGGACAAGAATATAAAGCATAATATCGAGATCGTGGTGGATCGAATCGTGGTCAAGGAGGGCATTGAAAAACGCCTTTCCGACTCGATTGAGACGGTTATGGGCCTGACAAACGGACTGATGACCGTCGATGTGTCCGGCGGCGAGCCGCTCACCTTCAGCCAGAATTTCTCCTGCCCGGACTGCGGGATCAGCGTGGACGAGGTGGAGCCGAGAAGCTTTTCGTTTAATAACCCGTTTGGCGCGTGCCCGGACTGCTTTGGACTGGGGTATAAGATGGAGTTTGACGAAGATCTGCTGATCCCGGACAAGAGCTTAAGCATCAGCCAGGGAGCCATCACGGCTATGGGGTGGCAGTCATGTACAGACAAGGGAAGCTTTACCGGAGCGATCCTCGCGGCTCTGGCTGAGGAGTACCGCTTTGATCTGGACACGCCGTTCCAGGATTACCCGCAGGAGATCCACGATGTCCTGCTGCACGGGACGAACGGCAGATCCGTAAAAGTGCGGTATAAGGGACAGCGCGGCGAGGGCGTCTATGACATTTCCTTTGAGGGTTTGATCCAGAGCATGAACCGCAAATACAGGGAGACGTTTTCAGAGACGATGAAGGCGGAATATGAAACCTTTATGCGGATTACGCCCTGCGCGACGTGTAAGGGACAGCGTCTGAAAAAGGAATCCCTGGCAGTAACAGTGGGAGACAAGAATATCTTTCAGGCGACGAATATGTCGATCGTGAAATTCCGTGAATTCATGGACGACTTGACTCTGACGCCCATGCAGGAGGCGATCGGAGCGCCGATTTTAAAGGAGATCCGCGCCAGAGTGTCATTTCTTATCAACGTCGGCCTGGAGTATCTCTCCCTTTCGCGGGCCACAGGCACGCTCTCCGGCGGCGAGGCGCAGCGGATCCGTCTGGCAACGCAGATTGGATCCGGACTGGTGGGCGTGGCGTATATTCTCGACGAGCCGAGCATCGGCCTGCATCAGAGGGATAATGACAAGCTTTTGCAGACCCTGATGCATCTGCGGGATTTGGGGAATTCCGTGCTGGTCGTGGAGCACGACGAGGACACCATGCTCGCCGCGGACTGTATCGTCGATATCGGCCCCGGAGCCGGTGAACACGGCGGCAGGGTGGTGGCTGTGGGAACGGCAGAGGAGATCATGCAGTGTGAAGAGTCAGTGACAGGGGCTTACCTAAGCGGCCGCATCCGGATTCCGATCCCGGAAAAGAGGAGAAAGCCGGCCGGCTGGCTCAAGGTGCGCGGGGCGGCGGAAAACAATTTAAAAAACATCAATGTGGACATCCCTCTTGGGGTGATGACCTGTGTGACCGGCGTGTCAGGCTCCGGAAAGAGCTCCCTGGTAAATGAGATACTCTACAAGGCCCTGGCTAAGAAGCTGAACCGCGCCCATACCATACCGGGAAAGCACAAGGGCATAGAGGGGACTGAGCAGCTTGACAAGGTGATTGCCATCGATCAGTCGCCTATTGGCCGCACGCCCCGCTCGAACCCGGCGACGTATACCGGCGCGTTTGATCTGATCCGTGATCTCTTTGCCGCCTCCACGGACGCAAAGGCAAAAGGCTATAATAAGGGCCGCTTCAGCTTTAATAAAAAAGGCGGCCGCTGCGAAGCCTGCGCCGGGGACGGCATCATCAAGATCGAGATGCATTTTCTACCGGATATCTATGTGCCCTGCGAGGTCTGCGGCGGAAAACGCTATAACCGCGAAACGCTGGAGGTCAAATACAAAGGAAAAAGCATCTATGACGTGCTGAATATGACCGTCGAAGAAGCACTGCACTTTTTTGAGAATATCCCCTCCATCCACCGGAAGATCGAGACGCTTTACGACGTGGGGCTTTCCTATATCCGGTTAGGCCAGCCGTCCACGGAGCTGTCCGGCGGCGAGGCGCAGCGCATCAAGCTGGCGACGGAGCTGAGCAAGCGGGGAACCGGGAAAACCATCTATATCCTGGACGAGCCGACCACGGGCCTGCACTTTGCGGATGTCCACAAGCTGATCGAGATACTGAGGCGGCTGTCCGACGGAGGAAACACGGTGCTGGTCATTGAGCACAACCTGGACGTGATCAAGACAGCAGACTATATCATCGACATCGGGCCGGAAGGCGGCGATCAGGGAGGCACGGTCATCGCAAAGGGAACGCCGGAGGAAGTGGCGGAAAACCCGGCCTCATATACGGGGCAGTATGTGAAGCGTTATCTGGAACGCGCGCAGGAATCCAGTTAAAAATGGCTTGTTATTATGCCTCTGATATTTTATAATAAAATCATGCTGACAGAAGAACAGGCGGGAGACGCTAAACAGCCTGTTGATGACAGGATATGAGCAGGAAGAAGGCGGCGGGCCTTTTAACTAGTACATCGAATAATAAGTTTCTGACTCATGAGAACAGCCATAAATGTTGATAAATCAAGCCTTGCTGAAAACGAATGTATCAGGAACTTAATTTATGCTGTACTAGTACATCGTTCACTAATTAACTGGACTTTATTATAGCCGAAAACACCTATAGATATAGTGTTTTTATAGTCCGGTTATTTAAAAAATGCTGTACTAGTACAGCATTGCCTAAATTCCAGTGAATAAATCACTCGCTATCAGCGCCCTCTGCACGCCTGCGAAGCTAGACGTAGGCGCCACTACGCCGTCGCTTCGCAGACGCACAGATGACACCGATATCAAGCAATGTATTCACTGAAATTTAAGCAACGCTCTAGTATAAGTGATTTCAAATAACTTTATGATATAAAATATCTTGGGCATAGTGATGTACCTGTTCTTTCGACAGAATAACATAAAGCTAATTAAAATCATTTATACTAGTACAGTGTTGCATAAATTAACGAGTAAAATCGCTTGATATTCGTGTCATCTGTACGTCTGCGAAGCGACGGCGTAGTGGAGCCTACAGCTAGCTTCGCAGGCGTGCAGAGGGCGCGGATAGCGAGTGCTGTTTACTCGTGAATTAATGCAATGCTGTACTAGAGCGTGTTTGAAAATTGCTTTCTGGTAGCTGTGCGTGCCACTTTGTGGGAGATTTGTGCCAAATGAACGCGGCGTAGTGGGCTACGTTAAGTGAATTTGGCACAAATATACCGCGAAGTGGGGCGTGCAGATGCCAGGAATGAATTTTCAAACACGCTCTAGGCGTCTTTGCTTTCCGGGCCTTAAAGAGAGCCGTCAGCTTGCAGGATGACAATGTTTTGAAAAGTGCGCAGGAGGAATACTTGTGGAAAGGGAAAAGATTATCGTATTAGATTTTGGAGGCCAGTATAATCAGCTCATCGCCAGAAGAGTAAGGGAATGCGGCGTGTATTGCGAAGTGCATCCGTACAGCATGCCATTAGAGGCGATTAAGGAAATGAATCCAAAGGGAATTATTTTTACAGGCGGTCCCAACAGCGTTTATAAAGAAGATTCGCCGAGATGCTCCAAAGATATTTTTAATATGGGTATTCCTGTTTTAGGTATCTGCTACGGCGCACAGCTCATGGCTTATCTGTTAGACGGTAAAGTAGAGACCGCGCCGGTCAGCGAGTACGGGAAGACAGAGGTGGAGGTGGATACGCAGTCCAGGCTTTACGAGGGCGTATCGCCAAAGACGATCTGCTGGATGAGCCATACAGATTATATCGCCAAAGCGCCGGATGGCTTTCGCACGACGAGCCATACGCCGGTCTGCCCGATTGCAGGCATGGAGGATGAAGCAAGAGCCCTGTACGGGATTCAGGCCCATCCGGAGGTGATGCATACCGTTGAAGGCGCAAAGATGCTCTCGAATTTTGTATACAATATCTGCGGCTGCTCCGGCGACTGGAAGATGGATGCATTTGTGGAGAGCTCGATACAGTCTATCCGCGAAAAGGTAGGAAATGGACGCGCCCTTTTGGCGCTTTCCGGCGGCGTGGATTCCTCCGTAGCCGGCGTTTTGATGGCCAGGGCAATCGGCGAGCAGCTCACATGCGTGTTTGTTGATCACGGCCTGCTCCGCAAAAATGAAGGCGATGAGGTGGAGGCCGTATTCGGGTCGTCCGGCCCCTACCATCTGAATTTCATCCGCGTGAACGCGCAGGAGCGCTTCTACAAAAAGCTGGCGGGAGTGACGGATCCGGAGCAGAAGAGAAAGATTATTGGCGAGGAGTTTATCCGCGTCTTTGAGGAGGAGGCAAAGAAGATCGGCGCAGTCGATTTCTTTGTACAGGGCACGATCTATCCGGATGTGATAGAGTCCGGCCTGGGAAAATCAGCAGTGATCAAGTCCCACCACAATGTCGGCGGCCTGCCCGAGCATGTGGATTTTAAAGAGATTATTGAGCCTTTGAGGATGCTGTTTAAGGATGAGGTGAGGAAAGCCGGGCTGGAGCTCGGAATTCCGGAGAATCTGGTCTACCGCCAGCCCTTCCCGGGCCCGGGGCTGGGTGTCCGCATAATCGGAGAGATAACAGCGGAAAAGGTGCGTATTGTACAGGATGCGGATGCGATTTACCGCGAAGAGATCGATAAGGCCGGGATTGCAAAGGACCTGGGACAGTATTTTGCAGCGCTCACCAATATGCGCTCCGTGGGCTGCATGGGCGATGTCAGGACATATGACTATGCGGTTGCGCTGCGCGCGGTTCTGACTTCCGATTTCATGACAGCAGAAGCCGCCCGCCTGCCCTGGGAGGTGCTGGGGAAGGTCAGCAGCCGGATCGTAAATGAGGTGAAGGGCGTGAACCGAGTGCTGTATGACTGCACGGGGAAGCCGCCGGCTACGATTGAGTTCGAATAACGCTCTAAAGTCTGGAAAGCCAGTGTTTATGCGGCTTTCCGGGCTTTTTCTTTGTGCCGTGACATTATTATGACATTATTTTTCAGAGCCAGCATAGAGCCAGGAGCATGAAAGCCTGGTTGCCAATTCTGCAGATCTCTGTTATAATTCTCTCATGGAAGAGTACCCATGACAGGGTGGTAGCCTCCCGAGCCAATGAAACCGGCATGCCGGAATACATAGGAAGGGAGGTGGCGTTTATGACGGCTTATGAGATCATCTCGATTTTCATAGGGATATTGGCTCTGTTAATGTCCTTTGGCAGCTTGATTGTGGCGTTGCTTGCCTTTCTCGACAGAGATAGGAAGAACAGGCGAAAAAAATAATGCCCCTCCTGTCTGGTCCACAGGAGAGGCACCTCTCATTGAGAGGTAGATAATCTCGCTTGGGAGCATCCGCTTTGGAGTGGGTGCTCTTTCTACGTTCATTATATACTATGCCTTTGGATTTTGCAAGTATTAAAGAAATTTCGCTGGCAGCCCCCGGCTGGCAAGGAAATAGACTATGCCACACAGTTCAAGGTATCCGGCCTGGAAGATTTCTGCTGAGGCAAGGCCGGCTTCAATTCCTTCGTCAAGCTGGGCCTCCTGCTCGAATTCCGCCGCGGTAACGGTGGCCTTCTCTCTTTTTTCCGGATCCCATCGGATAATTTCCTCGCTGTTTATGTCAATAAGAGCCGGCTGCTCCTTCAGATGGCTTTGGAACTGAGCCATGAATTCCGCAAGCCGATCTTCGATGGTCAAGTTGGCGGTAATGCCCTGTACTTTCACAGTATCCAACTGGGCGGCCAGCATTTTTTCTTTGTCCGGATACAGATGTGCATAGGTCTGCCAGGTTGTCTCAACCTTTTCATGGCCTAAGCGCTGCGATACCATCAGGATATTAAAGCCCATCTCGATCAGTAGAGAGGCATGGGAGTGCCTGAGGTCATGGATTCTTATGGGATTAAGTCCGGCAGCTTTTGCCACTCGTTTGATTTCATTCAGCAGATAACTTTTTGTGAAATAAAAAAGGCGTTCCTCCGGATCTGGTTCATAGAGGGAATCAAAATAGTGTACCGCTTCATAGTATAGAAACTGGGGGATTGTGATACAGCGGTTGCTGGAATCTGTTTTTGGGGTAAGAATATATTGAGTTCCCTTTACAACCTCGAAATTTTTATTGACATTGAGGCGGTATTCATCGGTGCCGCTGTGAATGAAATCGTTTCTGGTAAGCGCCAGAAGCTCCCCCTCCCGGATGCCGGACCAGAACAGGACATTGAAAGCCAGCCGGCCGGCTGCCTTTTTTTCATATCCAATGAACTGTTCAAACTGATCGAGAGTCCAGATCTGCATTGCGGAAGCGTTTGACTTGCCAATGGAGCCTACTGCTCTGCAGGGATTCTTTGCCAGCTTATAATAGACTATAGCATAATTCAGTATGGCCGAAAGCTGATTATTGATGGTTTTTAAATAGGTATCGGAAAAAGGTTTGCCTTTATCGTTCCGGTAATCCAGCAATTCGTTCTGCCAGCGGCGGACAGCCAGTTCATCTATATCACATATTTTCATATCTTTGAAGTAGGGAAGCAGCTTATCTTCAATAATACTCCTTTTGGTTTCCATAGTGGTAGGCTTCAGACGTGTTGCCAGATCCTCCATATAGTTGTTTACCAGGGCAGCGAATGTAATATCGGAATTCGTCTGCAGAGTGTTGAGAAAATTGCGCTCCCATTCCTTTGCTTCTCTTTGGGTGGAAAATCCACGCTTCCGCTTTTGTTTGCTTTTCCCGGTCCAGTCCTTATAATAAAACTGGCAGTACCAGGTATTCCGTTTTTTGTCCTTATATACGGGCATGCGATCACACTCCTAAAATAAAAGGCGGCACAATGGCCGCCCGCTGTCAAATTGTACTGTTAAAACACATGGTTTTATCTTATACTGCCTGAATCGACAAACGTGCTATTTTTTTTAACCCACCATTGTGCCGCCTCCGGTACCACTCGAAGGCAAGGATTTTCCCTCTCTGTCCAGGTAACGATTCTTAGCTGCAACTAAGGATTCTTCTTCCCTTTCCAGTTCGTAAATTCGTGAAAGAGCCATTGTTTTGCTTTTGGAGTTAAGTGCTCGGTATGAGAGCAAAAGTTCTTCTTCATCTTCCTGTATGGTTATAGTGCTGCCTGTTCTGTTGAGTAGGAAGTCAGAGGATACCAGAAAATGCTCCACTATCTGGGCAAAAACAGAGATATGGGGAACAAAGCCGTATTCCAGAAAATCAAACATTTCTTCTTCCTCAATTCCTATGGCAGCGGCTATTTGGGAATAGCTTTCTCCCATCCGCTGCATTTGGTCTTTCAGACGCCGGGAGATCTCCGGGTCAAATCGGAATGGGTATGCTCCATCTTGTTTCGGCCTGGTCTTTTCTCGCAGGCCAAGCAAACAATCCGTTGAAACCTCGCATATTTCTGATAATTTCACCAGCGTTTCCAATGGCATACTTTCACCTGAATAATAGCTCTTTAATAATTCCTCTGAAATTCCAAGCATTTCAGCAATTTCATCATCACCGAAGCCGGTTTTTCCTATCCATAGTCTGATAGCGCTGCCAATAGTTCTTCTGGGGAAAGGCGTGTCGGCAAATAGCCCACTATTTCCTGTTCTTGAATCGGATATTCCTAATAGATAATCCGTAGAAACATTGAATAGTTTCGCCATTTCCGTCAAAGTTTCAAAAGATGGCTTACGGGCTCCGGTTTCGTATTTGCTTATTGACTTTTGGGAAATATTCAGCTTTTCAGCTAATTCTTCTTGAGTGAGATCCAGACGCTTGCGTTCGGTTGCAATTCTGTTCATAAAATACCTCCTTATATATCATACTACAACTAGGAGTAAAATAAAAGGAACTAAGTGGCGAATTATACTTGACAATCGCCAAAAAGTAGTATAGAATTACTACATAAAGGCGAATGGAGGTGAGATATTGACAAGAAAAGAGCTTATTGAGGCTAGAGGGAGCAAAACACAGCAGGAAGTAGCGCTCAATCTGGGAGTTACACAGAAGTATGTAAGCAAATTGGAACTTGGGCACAGAAATCCCAGCATGAAATTAGCTTGTAAAATCAGCAGTTACTACGGGATTTCTCTGGAAAAGCTATTTCCTGATATTTTTTTGCCTCAAAACTCGCCGTAATGTAGTATTTTGTAAAATTGTAGCATAAGGAGGTGAAATATTAAATGGGACGACGTCCAACAAAAGCAGCAGATAATCCATTCTGTCAGGCCAGATTAAGGGCAGCAGAGTACAATGAGAAGTTCTTTTCAAAGGAGTACGCTGCGGAGCAGTTACATATTTCAGCCAGTCAGCTTCAGGATTATGAACTGGGAATTACAAAGTGTATTCCGCCGGATAACATTCTGAGAATGGCGGATTTATACCGGGCTCCAGAATTGAAGAATCTCTATTGCAGAGAAATGTGTCCTTTGGGCGAGCATGTTCCGGTTTTGGAAGTAACTGATTTGGATCGGATAACAGTAAGAGCTATGGCAACTTTGAGAAAGGCGGAGGAAACAAAAGACCTTCTTTTGAACATAACCGAGGACGGAGTGATAAGCGAGGATGAAAAACCGTCATTAAAGAGGGTTCTGGAAACGCTTGATGAAATTTCTACCATTGCACAAAGTTTAAAAGCATGGACAGAAAAGAATCTGGAATAGGAGGACTGTAGTGTATCTGAATACTAATTTGTCACTCCTTAGGAAGAAATGGGGACTGACACAAGGAGAAATGGCGGAGGTTATTGGGCTGACACAATCAGCAGTAGGACTTTATGAAAGCGGAGATCGGGAGCCATCACTGAAAAATCTGATAAAAATAGCAGAGTATTTTTCGGTAAGTATTGATGACCTGCTCCTGAAGGATTTGCGGCCGCAAGGTTCCATGCTTGCCCGTAATTTGAAGTATCTCCGAAATAGAGAGCATTTCAGTCAAGGTGATATGGCAAGGCTGCTCAAAATAAGCAAGGCCCATATGGGCAAATATGAAAGCGGCGCTGCCGAATTGAGTAACCAAGGTTTAATAAACGTGTCAGAATTTTTTGGTATTACCGTAGATGATTTGCTGAAAAAGGATTTGTCAAAGGAGGGAAAGTAAAGCGTGGTAGAGAAGTACAATTACTTTTTTGATTTGTACTTGCGATCCTGCAGGGCTGCTTACGATCCAGAACATCCATATGACAATCTGGAAAAGTGTATACGGCTTTGCGGAAATCTTAAAGAACAGCTTATTGGAATGGTGGATTTGATTGCCGAAATGGGGGAATTCACCAGAGAAGCTGCGGACGAGGAAATAAAGAAAATTATTGGTATGTTTTCCAGCATTGACATTTGTCATGCGTATGTTACGGAAGGTGAAGTGATGGTATTTGTGGAGAAAGGAGAGATTTAAGTGAAAGCACAAGCTGCTCCGATTGCTCCGGGAAGGAATGGGGTTATACGAGTGCTTACCAAAGAGAACAGGAACTATTACACGGTAGAGGATGTGATGAATCTCCTGGGGGTGAAGCAGTCAAAGGCGTATGACATTATGCGGAGCCTGAGAAAAGAGCTGATTGCTTCTGGCCGGCTGATTGAAGAATATCCTGCCGGACGGGTACCGAAGCGGTATTTTGACTCCAGATGTGGGATTGATTAAAACGATGGAAGGAAGGTGCGGAATGTACCGGTATCAATGCGAAAAATGCGGCGCTCGTCTGGATCCTGGAGAGCACTGTGATTGTGAAGAAGAAGCGAAGCGGGAAGCAGAGCGCAGGGAAAGTTTTTATAAGAAGGAGGCAGGGAGCGATCAGTTTACGTTCAACTGGCCCCTGGAAAGGTTAGAGGTATGAGATGGAGAACAGGAAAAAAGCGGAGCGAATACTGGCAGCTCTGGATAATTCCAAAGCCCCTATTTCTTGGCACTGTATTGATGAAGAAGACCTTATCCTTGCCATTGTCCGGGAACTTAACCGGATTGATAAAGAGGAAACGGCTGGTGTCGGATGAAGGCGCGGTGTGTAAGGTGTGGATTATCATGGAATGTCGGTGTCTTGCAGAAGATTCCAAAGTCCGGGTATATCTGTCCAAAGTGCGAAAGAGCAAATGGCAGGCGGCCCGACGATTCATTAAGAAAGCGGCACCGCATGTAATCAGACTGTTTGGAGCGATTGCCCTGACATATTTGTATTCCGTGTGGTCCATAGAGCAGGCATTTATCCAAAGGGGATACAAAGCCTACGGCGGGGAATATCTCGTGATACCGTTTGTGTTTTATGGGATATATAAGGTGTTTGGGTGGATTCAGAAATTATTTTACGGGGGTGTTACATATGAGAGTTTATCAGAAACTTACACCGCTGACACAGGAGGAACAAAAGTTTGCGGAAGAAAATCACTGGGTAATTGATTGGTTTTTCCGGATCAGTAATTATAACCTTTCAGAGTATTATGATGTGGCTGCCATAGGCTACTTGAAGGCGGTCAAGTCATGGCATACAAGAAGTGAACTGCATGAGTATAGTTTTCCACAATAGCGAAACAGACAATGCGTTCTTATATCGGCAATGAGCTTAAAAAGGCGGATCGCAGAATTAAGACCATCAGCCTGGATGCTATTGTGGGGGATTCAGAGGGTATGACTTTGATGGATATGGTTACATATGACAGCTACCTCAACTGCTATTCCTTGTGTGTGGGGGGGTAAAAACACAGGCGCTATGTAAAGGAGCGTGAAATTAGTGGCAATGAACATGCGAAATATGGAAAAAGAGCGTTCGGCAATTTGCCAGAACACTCCCCAAGCAACCATATTGTAGCATGGAAATGCAAATAAATCAATATGGAGGTTGAAAAAAGTGAGTGATTTATCAATTCAGAATGTCCTCGCTCAGAGGAATAACTACAATCTTGCGATTCCGTTTGTGGAAACTCAGCAGATCAATCCCTTTTACAAAATGAGTGTTTCCCTGCTTTATGTGGACACGGATGAACGGGCGTCACAGATTTTTAAGGTGGGTTCCCGGAGCCTTGGTAATAATCGGTGGGAAGATTTGTACTCCCTGACAAAACCGTTTCTGCAGAGGTTGGCAACGGAAGCAGGAATTCAGTTTGGTCCTGGTGCCGGCGATGTAACAAAGATGGATGAAAACACATGGAAGGCAAGCGCATTCGGGGCGATCCGGCTTCCTGATGGAAGTGTGAGAACCAGCAATAATTTCAAAGTGATTGATTTGGCCACAGAGGAAAAGAAGTATCGTCTGGCTTACGAAGAAAAGGCAGAAAGAGGGATTTTAGATTACAAAGCAGCTGCAGAGGCTTCCAAAAAGTATCCAGGGAAGTGGGTGGACACTGGACAGACAAATGACAAGGGATACCCTATCAAATTATATATGGTGGTTGAACAGGAAAGAGGGAAATATATCGAGAACAGCCTGCTTGATGCCATGACACAGTTACGGGCCAATGCTCCGCAGAAAGCTGCCACAGGAGCTATCCTGAGGGTTATCAGGGACCTTTTGGGCATTAAGGGTACTTACACTATTGATGAACTGAAAAAGCCCTTTGCAGTGGCAAGAACTTCCTTCTCACCGGATTATAACGATCCAATGATTAAGCAGATATTATTACAACAAGCGCTGCACAGTGTGGGAAATCTGTTTGGGAATACCATGCCAATTGTGCAAACGCTTTCCATTCCTCCGGTAGAGGATGAAATTCCTGCAGATGTGCAGGAAACAGGGCAGCCACAGAAGGAAACGACAACAGAATCACATCAGCCGACAGATCGGAAGCCGGCACAGCGGCAGCAGAGCCAGCCACAGCCACAAGGGGCAAGCCGGGTAATGACAGAAGCAGACCGCGCAGCGGATTTTTGCTGTGATAAGTGTGGCGTTGTTGTAACAAAAGAGGTGTGGAAATATTCCTGTGAAAATTTTGGGCGGCCACTTTGCTATAAGTGCCAGCGTATTGTTAAGAGTGAACAGAGAGGGGGACAGAGATAATGAAGATTATTCATTCAGGAGATTGGCATATTGGCAATTTTAAAGGGCCAGAAAGGGAGGGAGTTAATCTCCGCTCCCTGGACACAAGACGATGCCTTGAATTTATGGCGGAACGTGCGGAGCAGGAGCGCCCGGAGCTGGTGCTGGTGCCGGGGGACATTTTTCACACCGGGAAAACATGGAGCGACCGCTGCTGTGATGAAGTGATAACAGCGATTGAAATTATTACCCGTCTGGCCGCTGTTTCCGGTCATGTGGTTATCATGAAAGGTACTCCAAACCATGACGGGGAGGGCCAGTTTAAAGTTCTGGAAGCTCATTTTTCCAGCTTCTATAATGTCCATATTGTTATCAATCCGGAAGTGATTCAGACAGAATACGCGGATATTGCCGTTCTTCCGGGATTTGACAGAGGCGTGTATCGGGCGAAGTTTCCCGGATTGGGAAAAGAGGAAGAAAATGAAGTGTTTTCTCAGGAACTTGGCAAAATTGTGATGGGACTCCGGGCGCACTGCCGGGGGGATCGTCCAGCGGTTTTAATGGCGCATTATACGGTGCCAGGGTGTAACACGGAGAGCGGCCAGTCACAGCTTCTTACTCAGTTTGAGCCAATTATACCGCCGGAGGCTTTATCCGCTTCTCATTATGATTTGGTGACTTTAGGGCATATACATCGTCCGCAGTTAGTGTCTGGATTTGACAATGTATATTATTCCGGTTCTATCAATGCCAATAATTTCAATGACGAGGGGCAGGAACGGGGCTTTTGGATTCATCATGCCGAACGGAGGGCATTTGGCCATGAGGGTATGGTTTTTAGTGATTCTGAATTTGTAAAGACTCCATATCGTGAATTTATCACATTTCAATTTACTGACACTGACATTACGGCAATTATTTACGGGCATGTGGATGAGGTGGCCATGAACTACTGGCGCTGGAATGGTGCCGTGGCAAATAAGATTGTCCGGGTATTATATGAATGCTCTGCTGAGAAGCAAAAGGCTTTCAATGCTGCCCTGCTGGAAAAAGCATTGTATGAAGACGGGGCTTTCTGGGTGTCCGGTATTGCGCCGGAAAGAATAGAGGCATCTGCAGATCGAACCGATTTGTCACAGGAAACAGATCCGGAAGCAAATTTGAAAGCATATCTGGAAGAAAAGGGGATGGATCGGGAGGATATTGAGCGGCTGATACTGAAAGCGCGGCCGATTATCGCTGAAGCAATGGCGGCAGAAACCGGAGCAGCTTTCTCCGGGATGTTTGTACCCATTGAAATCGAAGTAAAAAACTACCGGGCATATGCTGAAGAAAAATTCTCTTTTGAGGATATTCAATTCTGTACCATAAACGGTCAGAACGGAGCCGGAAAGTCTTCCCTCTTTATGGATGCAATTATTGATTGTATTTATGAGGAACCCAGGGAAGGAAAAAGCACATCGGTAAAGGTTCCGTGGTTGAGAAATGATGAAGGGGTGCGCTCCGGGTACATCTCATTCACTTTTTCCATCGGTGATAAGGTGTACCGCATAACCAGAACAAGGGCCAAATCCGGGAAAGGGACTTTGAACCTTGCGGAGCTGGTGGCCGGAGAATGGGAAGATCGTTCACAGGAAAAGTTTAATGATACACAGGCAGACATTGAGCGGCTGATCGGTGTTGACAGCATGACTTTTAAGAGCTGCGCCCTTATTATGCAGGATCAGTATGGATTGTTTCTGCAGGCCAAAAAAGAGGAACGCATGGTAATTCTGTCAAATCTTTTGGGGCTGGGTATCTATGGCAGTATGGAAGAAAAAGCAAAGGACCAGGCGGCGGATTATAATCGGCGGATCGCCGGGAAGAAGCAGACTATTAAAGTCCAGTCAGATAATATTCTTGCCTTTGGAAAGCCGGATGAAGAACTGGCAGAGGCCAGGGAAGACCTGCGAGGGGTAGAGGGTTCAGTCCAGATTAAGAAGCTGGAGCTGCAAAACGCGAACCTTCACCTGGGAACCACAAGGGCAGCGGAGGAACGTTATCATGCCATTATGGTGGATATTTCCTCTTTGGAAAATAAAAAACGGATTGCAGAGAGCGGAAAAACAGCTGAGGACGCTACAGTACAGGCATGTGATGTGAGTTTGGCGGAAGAAAGTGTGATTCTGGAAAATGCCAGGAAATACCGTTCGCTGGTGGAACAGGAAAAGGGGTTGATTGAGGGAACCGCTGTTTATGAAGCCAGATCAGCGGAACTTGACAGGATAAATGGGCAAATATCCGAAGTGGAAAAGGTAATTGCGGATTATCGGCAGACGCTTACAGAGTACCAAAGCCGTTTGAAGTCCATTGAATCCCAGGAAGACCAGGAAGAAATCAAAAGCAAAGCGGCAGAATACCAGGAAAAGAAAAAGCTGCTTGATTCCATGTATGCCCTTTCCCGAAAGGCTGCAGATCTGCAGGATAAAAGGAGCCGCTGCGCGTGGGCACTTGATAGTAAAAAGGCATATTTTAACGAACAGGAGAGAGCGCTTCTGGCAGAAAAGAATTCTCTGAATAAGCGCATGGAGCTGCTGGATAATTCCGGATGTGTTGATATGGAAAAAGCCTCATGCAGATTTCTGGCGGATGCTCTACAAGCAAAGGCAGAGCTTGCGTTATATCCGGAAAAGTTGAAAATTCTGGCGGAAGAACGTACTAAAGCCCTGGAATCTCTTGAGAAAGATGTTGAAGCGGCAGAGGCTGAGATCCGGGAATTGGATTTTTCGGAAGAAAAGCTGGATGCGCTGCGGGGAGAGTGCGGTTCTCTGGAAATTTACACGGAAAAGCTGAGAGAACTGGAACGCCAGGAAAGCCAGATTGCCTTAATTAAGGCTCGGATTGAAGGGATACAACTTAATATAGGCAACACCGAAAAAAACCTTTCAGAATTGAAATCCAGGGCTTTGGAGGCAGAATCAGAGAGAGGGAAGTATGCAGAAAGTTATCTGGAGCATGAAAAGATACGGAACCAGATGGAAGGACTGAAAATCTGGCTTCAGAAAGAAAATGAAATTCCGGTTATTCGTGAGAGGCGTACCAATGCGGAGCGGAGAGCAAAGGAGCTGTCGGAGGAAATTCAGTTGCTTGAAGCGGAACTTACAGGAAAACGGGAACAGGCCGGCAAGGAAAAGGAGGCTGCTGTCGGGGTTGTGGAAGCAGAGCGGCAGGTAAAGGATATTCAGACAGAGATTGACAGTCTTGATAGGAAGGCCAAAGAAATTCAGGTGAAAATCGGTGGTTTTGAACAGAGGATCCGTGAAATTCAGAGAATGCGGCAGGGAATAGCTGCTATTCAGGAGGAAATCGCGGATATGGCCGAGGATGCGGCAGATTATGACGCTTTGAAACTTTCCTTCAGCCAGGACGGAATCCCCCATCAGATTATCCGGACAATTCTTCCGAAGCTGTCAAACACGGCCAATAATATCCTGGGACAGATGACCGGCGGACAGCTTGGTGTGGACTTTGTAACAGAGAAGATATTAAAAAGCAACAGCAAAAAAGAAGTGGTTACTCTGGATATTTTCATTGAGGAATACGGAAAGAGCAGCCTTCCCTACCTGTCAAAGTCCGGCGGCGAGAAAGTGAAGTCTTCCCTCTCGGTTATACTTGCCTTGGCGGAAATTAAAGCTACAACCGCAGGTGTCCAGTTTGGCATGTTGTTCATTGATGAACCGCCGTTTTTGGATGCGGATGGCATTCAGGCATATTGTGACGCTCTGGAAACGATTCAGGAACGGTATGGGAATATTAAAATCATGGCAATTACCCATGATCCGACTATGAAGGCTCGATTCCTGCAGAACCTTGACGTGGTGAAGACGGAACATGGGAGCAAGGTAATTTATTAAGGGATAACCGGAGGGTTATCCCCCTCCGGGCAGGAGGTAATTGTATTGGCAGAAAAAAGATATTACTGGATTCAGCTCAAAGAAGGATTTTTCAAGCAGAAAGAAATCAAAAAGCTAAGAAAAATTGCGGGAGGTGATACATATACCGTCATTTACCTTAAAATGCTTCTGGCTGCGGTAAAGCAGGGCAATAAACTGTTTTTTGAAGGAGTGGAAGATACCTTCCCGGAAGAACTGGCATTAGAACTTGATGAAGATCCGGAAAATGTGAAAGTAACATTATCATTTTTGGAGCGCCAGGGTTTAATTCGGGTGATGGGAGAAGATGAATTTTTGCTTCTTCAGTGCGATGAAATGGTTGGCTCTGAGAGCGAATCTGCGGCCAGAGTAAGACGGTATAGAGAGAAAAAAGCGTTACAAAGTAACACAGATGTAACGCCGCTGTTACAAAGTGGTAACACAGATATAGATATAGATAAAGATATAGAGAAAGACACAGAGAAAGAGAAAGAAAAAGATATTTGCCCGGAGCTAAACTCCGGACCGGAGGAACCACCCATCATAACGCTCCCTCTGAATACAGGCGCAGAACACTTGATTTTTCAGCGTGATATTGATGCATTTGCTGAACTGTATCCAGCGGTAGATATACTGCAAGCAATGAGGGGTATGAAAGGGTGGCTCATGACGAATCCGACAAAGCGGAAAACCAAGCGAGGCATTGGCAGATTTATAAACTCCTGGCTGGCGAGAGAGCAGGACAAGGGAGGAAAAAGGGCTGTCGGTAACAATGCCCGGAACATGACAACAGAACAATATGCGGAATCAATCAGGGGGTGGAATGAGTGACTGATCAGGAGTTTGAAACAGTTGCGTTGGCATTAAAAGCAGCCTATCCCAATTCCAACGTTCTGCCCGATAAGTATGCCATGAAAGTCTGGTACCGGATGCTGGGGGATCTGGAATCCGCCGTGGTAGAAAATGCGGTTTGGGAACATATAGGCACATCCCCGTTTCCTCCCAGTATTGCAGAAATTCGGGAAAAGTGTACGGCCAGACTATCTCCGATGGTGACTGACTGGGGGGAGGCATGGGAAGAAGTGCAGAGGGCTATCCGGAAGTATGGCCGCTACCGGGAGGAAGAAGCGCTGGCCTCAATGACTCGAATGACGGAGGTTGCTGTTCGCCGGATGGGGTTTCAGAATTTGTGCAGCAGCGATAATCCGGTGGCAGACCGGGCGCATTTTCAGCGAATGTATGAAGGAATGGTGAAAGAAGAAAAGAGGCAGACACAGATTCCGGAATTTGTGCGAAATGAAAGAACCCGGATGATTGAAAGCCATACACCGCCTGTCCGCCAAATTGAGAGCAAAGAAAATCAGGCGCCCGAAAGCGTGGTAAGAGCAGCCCCGGAACATATCAACAAACTTTTGGAGGAACTCTATCAGTCAATGGGAACCGGAAGGAGGGCATAGAAAAGCATTTATTCAGGAGGACATATGGGAGATATAGGGATTTACTTGATTAAAAATAAAAGCAATGGCAAAAGTTACATTGGCAAGAGTATGGAACTGCAAAAGAGAATTGAAGCCCATAAATATAAATTCCAGGCGGGGAAAGAAATTGAGGATATGCAGAAAGATTATGATTCTGGAAACAAATTCTCTTTTGATATTTTGTTTGATATTGATTCTAAGGATTTTAACATGAAATCGTTAAAAGTCAGGCAGGAAGTATCCAAAATCATAGACTTGCTGGAAGCGTGGTATATCATTCGTTTTGGAACCGCATTTACAGGATATAACACTGAAATTGGGAGTTTCAACGATAAAGAGAAGGCATTTCAACAGTGTATAAGCCCGGATATGGCACAGAAGCTCTTGCAACATATTGAGCCAATAGAACTGGGAGAAACAGGGAGATTTTTTCTGGATATGGTTTGTAATGGTTTGAAGTTGCTGAATATCACTCCAGAATGGTTGTACTTAAAATTAAAAAGCGGAGAACTTTAATTCTCCGCCTTTTCAGGATTGGGGTTGGGGATATGCTCAAATACATCACACACATCACAATTAAGAACTTCACAGATAGAATCCAATGCTTCTACTGGAATCTGCTTGATTTTATTATTCACAATGTTGGTGATTGTTTGAGGTCTAACCCCGGTAAGCTCTGCAAGTTGCTTTTGGTTCATGTCATGCATGGCAAGTAAAACCTTTAATTTTGACTTGAGCATGGAGCACCTCCCTTCCGTTATATTATAACGTGTAAAAGAATTTAGTCAAGCAATAAAAGAAAAAAATCTCTCTATTCGTTATTTTTGTGTTGACGAATAGCGTTATTTGTGATATGTTGAGGGAGAAAAGAAAACGCAACACGTTATTTTGTGACGGATGGAGGAATTGCAATGAAAAATAATATTATTCAGTTCACAGGGGTGGAGGAAAGAAAAAAGCAGATTACCGAAATGGTGTTGCAAGGGGTTCCAGAAGACCGGAAAGAGGCTTACTGGGAAAATGCATTTACCAGGATGTTGCTGAAATTCGATTATCTGAATGCAGATAGTCAAAATAAACTGTTTGATTATCTTATGACACAGGCAAGGGAGAACGGAGGTTTAAGAAAGAGGAATTTTGTTTTGGAGTTATTGGAAACACTTAGCGGAAAAGAAGCCTGGGAAAAAGTAGAGAATATGGCTGATAAATTTTTAAGCCAGGAGATACGGGCATGAAAAGGCATGCAAAAAGAAGCTTTCAGGGGAGCAAAGGGGAATTTGTAAAAATCATCCGGGAGTTATGTTATTCCCGCCAGCCATGGGAGGTTTGGTCTGATGTAATTACGGTTATGGCCTGCTCGATAGCAAATGCCGTGGATAAGTCACCGAAGCGGCATGAGAACCGCGAAAAGGAATATGCAGAGTGCATAAAGCGCCTGGGCGGTGTGGAAAAGCCTGCACAATTATTCGCCATTCTGGTGGAAGAGTTAGAGGCAAAACCCGATCAGGACTTCCTCGGTGAGTTGTACATGACTTTAGAGCTGGGAAACCATTGGAAAGGGCAGTTTTTTACGCCGTACAATATTTGCCAGCTTATGTCTGAAATGACAATGGGGGATTGCCAGAAAGCGATTGAGAAAGATGGTTGGATTTCTATATGCGATCCATGTATAGGCGGCGGGGCCATGATGATAGCGGCAGTCCATACGCTGCGGCACCAGAATGTATATTATCACAATCATGTGCTTTTTGTTGGTCAGGATATTGATCGGGTGGTTGGCATGATGGCTTATATACAGCTTTCTCTTTTGGGGTGTCCCGGATATATCGTCATTGCAAACACAATGACAAATCCGATAGTGGGATCGCCGCTTATGCCCATAGAGAAAGAGGGGCAGGAGTTTTGGTATACACCACTTTATTTTAGCGAAGTATGGCATTTCAGAAGGGCGTTCAGCCTTTTGAAAAATATCAGTGGAACCGGAACCACTCAAAAAACAGTGGAAAAAGAGCGTTATTTTATGTTTTTCGATTTCAAAGAACAGGAGGTTGAATATGGGAATCAGCGGAATTGAAAACAGCAGCTTGTCAGAAGAAAGCAAGAAAGCCCTGCAGTCCGAAACCTGGCAGAAAGCTAGGGAAGGAATTAAGGCAAGAAGGGAGATTAAACATTTCTCGGAAGAAGCTGAGGCTGGCAATGAATATGGGCCGGAATGGGGCGCAGTTGTCAAGGAGTATTTCAAAATAGGGTACAAAGCGGCTGACAAGGGATGCGATCTGGAAGTAGGCGGTGTTATATACAAAGTGCTTCGGCGGGATAAGGTTACGGCATTTTATGATTCGGATGGGGATACGCTTTTTGATGTGACAAATGAGCGATTGACAAAGGAATATGAATCTCTGGAAAAGGGCAGTAATCTTTCCGGAGAGGAAAAATTGACTTACGAAGAACAGGAGGAATCTCCTGAAAATAAACCATCAATACCAGAAGAAGACGGGGAGCCGGAGGGAAACAAAGGTGCAACTGGGGAAGCGGAGCATACGCATTCAGCACCAGCGGAGATTTCTGAAAATGCTGCGGCTGTAAAAGAAAGAGCGATAAAAAAGCTCAAAGATGAATTGAAAAATGCCAAGGATAAGTCATTTGCGGATCCGATTATTAAATATCTTATGGGCCGGTGTGAAGATGATAAAGGTTTATCGGAGGATATTCTGCAGAAGCATAAAACTTGGGAGAAATGTTTGAGTTATGTATATTCTCTTGCCAGGAAGCAGGCAAATGGAAATTGTGCGGCTGTCCGTGACGAAGTGGTTTATGAATGGGCTGAAGATTATTACCATAAAGACGATAAGGCGGAAGAAGCGGAAAAGGCTAAAAAAGCAGAAGAAGCAAAGAAGAAAGCGGCGGAACGGGCTGCAAAATCAAAGGCCAGTACCGGCAAGCCTAAATCTGAAAATAAGGCAGCACAGGAAAAGGGAAAATCTCCTGCTCCTGCAGAAAATGCGGAGGAAAAACGAACCCGAAGAAACAATAAAGATTTGGAAGGCCAGATGGATATGTTTTCCATGATGGGTATGTAAGGGGGCGGCTCGTATGGAAAAACGGAAATTATCTGCAATCGCAAGGGAAAAAGCCAGTGAAGATATGATAGAGATTGCCGGACGGCTGAAAGGAATGCGCCATATTGTAACGGCGCAAATGGTTGAGGATAACAGAATACTAATTCTGACTTTTTATAAAATTTCAGACATTGCAAAGGGGAAGGAGGGAGCAGCTTTCAGAACATTTCTCTCTCACGAAGATTATATAACTCAGGATTTGAGAGTGGAAAAAGTCAAGTGGCTTACGGCATCCTTTTCCATGATGAACGAATTTAATGTATATGAATCAACGTGGGATAAGGAAAAAAATTGCTTTGTACGAAAGGAGCTTATTTTTATTCGTTCCAATGAGGAACAGGAGCTTATCTCAACATTTTTTAAAGAATACACAAGGCAGGAAGATGGAACAGTTCCGTGGGATGCGGTTCATAGATTCCAGGAAAAAGTAAAAGCCATAAGACTGGCTGCAAAGCATAAAAAAGAAACAGATTTAATTGATGCGGTAATGGATCCGGTCAAACAGGAGCCAGAAGAATTCCGGTCATGGGCTTTTGATTCTGCTATGAGTTTTAGCAGATACCTTATTTACCAGGAGATTGAAAAAGGGGTTGCTCAATGCGAATGTACACATTGCGGTAAAATCGGTCGGGTAAACAGGAAAGATATTCGTTTGAGGAATAATGAAAAAGGAATATGCCCTTTCTGTGGAAGCAAGGTCACCATAAAAGCCAAAGGAAAACTCCCTTACCGCATTACGGATGAAAGATGGGTTGCATATGTAGATCCTACAAAAGAAGGATTTATCTGGCGGTATTTTCATGTTTATCGTGAGATTCATAAATATCCAGAACAGACGATTAGACATAAGCGTGTTTCCCAGGGGATAAAGGAATATGCCAGACAGTTTTACTCCTTTCCGGATGGAAAGCCAAAGTGCGATCCGTATGAGTACGCAGTATTTAAGCAGTCTGGAAAAACGCGCTGGTGCCATGATGAAGGTAAAATTGCCTGTGCAGAATGTATTTTATATCCGGGGAATTTACCACAGGCATGGGAGCATACCCCTATGAAATATTCCGCCCTGGAAACGCTTTCTAAAAATATGCCGACCATATCACTTGTATATGAGCGCGGCATCCAGCGTTTCCTGGAGTTCCCGGAATTAGAATGGATCTGCAAGATGGGGCTTAACCAGCTGGCAAAGGGAATCATCAACGCTACATATCATGGAGCTACCGGAAAAATCAATATGAAAGGTGGAACGATTTATAAAATTTTAGGTCTGAATAAGGTGAATACTAAAATTTTGCAGTCCATTGATGGCAACTATGATGAATTACGCTTGCTTCAGGTGGCCCAAACAATAGGCTTACAATTAAAACCGGATCAGCTGAGGGAATACTATGAAACCTTTGAGTGCAATACAGACCTGTTGAAACAGGCAAATCGAAAAGTGTCACTTCACAAATTGGTGAAATATATCGGAAAAGAAAGTGAACGGTATCCGTTGGGAGATAGCTTTGGATGTGGCAATTATGCGTGTATGAGATACCGGGAACGTGAAGATCCCCGTGTTGAAAGAAAGCGCAACATGGCAAGGGATTGGCTGGAATATCTCGATTGGTGCAAAGCATTGAAATATGATTTAGATAACTTGTTTATCTATATGCCCACCAATTTCAAAAAGGTTCATGACAGAACGGCAAAAGAATATCAGGCATTGCAGAATAAGAGAGCAGCCGCAGAAAGAAAAAGACAGGAAACCCTTGCTAGGAAGCGGATGGAGCAAACACAAAAGGCCATAGAGGAAATCTTTAAAAAGAATGAGGGGACAGATGCTTTTTCTATTAAAGGGAAAGGATTGATTCTGATGGTTCCTAAAAACGGAGATGAAATTAAAGCAGAGGGGGAAGCCTTGCACCATTGTGTAGGCGGATATGTGAGCCGGGTGGCAAGCGGGGAAACCAATATTTTTTTCGTCAGAAAGGCAGAAGCTCCGGGGGAATCATATTTTACATTAGAGTATAGGGACAATAGGGTTATTCAGTGCAGAGGGCTTCATAATTGTGATATGCCGCCGGACGTAAAAGCTTTTGTGAAAGTTTTTGAAAAGAAGATGCAGGATTCTGTTCAGGGGCACAGTAAAGTCAGGAAACATAGAAAGGCAGGGTAATTTTATATGGCAAGGCAAATGATTAGAAGCATAAGAAAAGGATCTGTACAATGGAATGAAGACGACCGCCTGCAGATAGCGGCACTTCTTTTAAAGTGCGGATACGCTGCCAAAATCACACACAGGGTAGTTCCTGAACAGGCCGGCAGGAATAACGCACAGAAAGAATATGTAATTGAATATTGGGAGGAAGCCACAGATGGTTAAAAAGAGAAAGGCAAGAAAGCCAATAGCAAGGAAAATCACTTATTTGAAATATGGATTTGTTATAACAGAACATGAGAACCATCATTGTCCCAGATGCAATCATGTATTAAATGCTGGTCCGCTCTATCAGCCACGATATTGCGATCAGTGCGGACAGAAACTCACTTTTGCTGGAATTGAGTGGAAGGAAGATAGGGAATTGGGTTTTGCGAGGGAGGGCTGCTTATGAATCGGTCCGGAATTGAATGGTGTGATCACACATGGAATCCTATAACAGGATGCCTGCATGGGTGCCCATATTGCTATGCCAGGAAAATGTCAGTGAGATTCTCGGGGGACATTAAGCGGAATAAAGCGGCAGTCAATGACTATCGGCTCCAGCAGACGCCAGATGGGAAGAACCTGTATATTTTGGATCAGGCTATGCTGTCTGAAACAGGGAATTCTTTGGTCTATCCTTTTGGCTTTGAACCAACGCTTCATCGGTACCGCTTTAATACTTTAGAGAAACTGAAAATGGGAAATAACATTTTTGTTGGAGCTATGGCGGATATATTCGGAGAGTGGGTACCAGATGAATGGATCAGTGAGATTTTTGGTATTTGTCAGAAATATCCCATACATAATTATCTGTTTTTAACAAAAAACCCAAAAAGATATTGGGAACTTGAGGACAAAGGGATGCTTCCGGCTGCAAGGAATATGTGGTATGGATTTTCGTACACCAACAATGATAGCGAAGGTTGGGCCAGCAAATACGGCGATAAAAATAATTTTGTGAGTGTTGAGCCCTTACTTGAGGACTTGCGACTATTTGATGAACACATCCTTTGTCCAGCGGGCAAGTGGGTAATTATAGGGGCAGAAACCGGAAGAAATAAGACAAAGATAATTCCAAAGAATGAATGGATAGATAAAATATTGAAACATTGCGATAAGTTTCAAATACCTGTATTCATGAAGGACAGCTTAATTCCAATAGTTGGAGAAAAAAATATGCGTAGAGAATTCCCTCCACAGCTCCAAGCCAAAGCGGTAAGTCCCAAAATGAAAAAGAAACTGTATGATACCTGCTGTGTTTGCAAAACTTTTGGAAAGAAAAGTGAGATGGCAGCTTTATCCGTAAGAACACAGCGGGGAGAACAGCCCAAACAGTTTGCTTTTATGTGCTGGAACTGTTTTCTGGAAATGTGTCGGAGATATGAAATACAGATGCCAGAATTGGCGGCATTTAAGGAGGAAGCAGCATGCTCTGGAGAAACAGAGAAGGATACATAGATACAACGGCAGCTCTGGCAGTACAGAGAGCCGCCAGACAGGAAAGGAAGGTAAGGAGAATGAAAAAAAGAAATTGCCGCAGAACTCAGGATGAAAGTCAGATTCATGAGAAAGCGGTCAAAATGCGCAAAATGACGGATGAGCAGTTGGTTCATTATGTGGAGGATCGGGTTGAGAAAGCAAGGAGCGAAGGGCGAAATGCAGCTAAAAAGGGCGGAAGCCTGAAAAAATTTTTGGAATCGCTGGCAACTCCAGGTGTTATCCCCGGAGTTGGCCCGGCCACTGTGGATAAGGTCAGAAAGTATGCGGAGGAAGGTGGATTCTTTGAATGATATAAACAGACAGATTTCAGGAAAGCGTTCCAATGTGGCAGGGGCTATGTTTGAAAATATGTTGAGTGCTTCATGTAGTTACTATCGTGAAAAGAATGTGGCGATTATCGAAAAAACACCAGAGCCAATGCGTCCTTTGCAACCCTATGGAGATCGAAAGCTAGGGAGGTATATAGCCTGTTTCGTAAAACAGGCACAACCGGATTACAAAGGGGTGCTGTGTGACGGCAAAGCAATTATTTTTGAAGCGAAGCATACGGACAAAGACAGGATACAAGAATCGGTTATTACAGAAACGCAGCGCCAGAATTTGAATGATTTTCAGAGGATGGGAGCCAGATGCTTTGTTATGGTTTCAATGGGGTTCCGGGACTTCTTCCGGGTTCCTTGGAATGTGTTCTGTGATATGAAAAGCCGGTATGGAAGGAAATATATGCAGATAGAGGATCTGGAGCCTTTTAAGTTAAAACAGTATCGGGGTATATTATTGATTTTGGAAGGAGTGGAAGTGGATGCAGATTGAAAAGTCAGAGCTTGCGAGGAAGATTGATAAATTAAAAAGCGTTGTGCCAAAAAGCAGCAATATAGCCGCTTTGCAGGGGATTTGCGTATGCGGGGATAAAATGATTGCCGGCAATGGTGAAATGACAGTCAAGGCCAAAATAGGAGCTTTGGAGGGGGAATCCTTTATTATCCCGGCGAAGGCTTTTGATCTGATAAAGAATTTGCCGGAAGGCGAGATCAGCATTACAGAAAATCAGAAAAATGTCATTACTATAAAAACGGGAAAAATCAAAAATTCATACCAGAGTTTTCCGGCAGAATCCTATCCCTACTCTGCAGAGCATACGCCCGAAGGCGGAGGGAAAGCCCAGATCCCAGCAACAGAACTGAAAGGGGCAATGGCTCATGTGCTGTATGCAATTCCGCAGAAAAGCACAAACACAACAATGACAGCGTTATACCTAGAAGCTAAAGAAGGAAAATTGAACTATGTCGGGTTGGATGGGCATGTGCTTGCCTGGGATCAGCAGGAATTTGAAGGAGATTTTTCAATGCTCTTACCGCGCAGCGCTGTAGAGAAATTACTTGCGTTGGAAATGGGAGAAGATGTGTCCATTGAGTATGATAAATCCTGTGCCATTTTCCGGTCAGATGAATATGAGGTATATACGAGGCTGGTAGAGGGCAAGTATTATCCATATGCCAATATGTTCAATTCGTTTTCAACGGAAACCAGAGTGAAGCGGCGGGAATTGTTGGATGCCATTACAAGAGCAAAATTGTGTACAGATGAAAAGACGCCTACTAAATTTGAAATTGAAAAAGATTCTCTGAAATTGAGTATCAAGGACAGCACTGCTGATTACTCGGAAATCGTACAGTTGTATGATGAAATGGAAAAGCTGGTGATTGGGTTTAATTCCAGTCTGGTGTTAGAAACGCTGAAAGCATTTGATGCAGATGATATTGTTTTAAGATTCGGAGGCAGCAGTGTTCCGATGATTGTAAAAGCGGGAAATATGCAGGCAGTAGTCCTTCCGGTTAAATTAAGAGGGGTGTAAATGAAAAGAGATAGAGAGAAAGAAATCCGGTTACAGTTAGAGGTTTGTAGGAGAATGGGAGAAAAAGAAGAATGAGACTGATTGATATTGATAAGATTGAGATAAATGAGAAATGTATATTCTCTGGAAAGGGAATAAAGGATTTTTTGGATGCCATACCTACCGCTTATGACGTGGATAAGGTTGTGGAACGGCTGGAAGAATTGAAACGCTGCGAAGAATCAAGAGCAGTAAAATATGACGAAGCTGGAAAATATGATTTGATGTACATATGTGACGAACTAGTAAGGGCATACAAAGACATTATCAGAATTGTAAAACTTGGCGGCATTAAACAACAGTAAATCAGTTGCCGATCAAAGGGAATGCACAAATTTTGTTATGTCTGATTATGGAGCCAAGAGAAACGGGAAAAGGATAAGGCTGGTAAAGAAGTAGGAGGTGCCTATGGGAATGTATCATAAAAACAGATTTGTTGGACCAGGGTATAAACGGCACATCAAGAGATGCACTTCTCGGGGAATGAGAAGATCAGCAAAGAAAAGCTGCAGAGAGGAATTTATGGATAAGATCACTCTGACAAGAAAAAGCCACAATCTGTACGGAATGGATGCATGGAAATTTAGTTGAGAAATAAATGAAGGGAGAGGGAAGATATAAATAGAGATATAAAGACATGCGGAGAATGTGATAATTTTGGATTTTATAAGGAAATGGATTTTGGAGAGTGGGAAGAAGATCCGGAAAATCCCAAAAGGTATACAAGAAAATTTTTGGGATTCAAAAAGCACAGGGGAGCAGACTGCAGGCATGAAAAGAGAAAAAATGTTCGTATTTATGACAATAGCAGAGCTTGCAAATATTTTAAAGAAAGAACCTGGGAACGGGCCGAGAGCTGCAAAGACTGTGATTTAAAGCATGGAGGCAATGAGAGTCACGTTTTGTGTTCTGGTTATCCATTTACAAATAAAACAGGTTATTCTCCTTGTGACAATGGAAGAACAGAAATAGGCAAACAGTTATCGCTATTATAGGAGGCATATATGTGGATTTTAACTCAAAATGGAAAGCGTATTTTAAGCACTGAAGGATTGGATGAAATTGCTGTCGCTGATCCGGCCGAAGGGAAAACGGACTTTGCCGTAATGCTTCGGCGCCGGACTGATGGTAAACCCTTTGCCCTGGGATTCTATGCAAAGAAGGAGAGGGCGGCAGATGTATTGAAGGAAATTTTCGAGGTTCAGTCAGAATTTTATCCGTTAAAAAACGTGGATGAAGCTGGCGTAAAGTTGACAAATATCATTGTTCCGCCGAAGGTGTATGAAATGCCGCCGGATAAGGATCTGGCATTTGCCCGTGAAATTGCCATTGAAAAGGGGTGCAGTGTATGACAGTAAAGATTGAACCAAGGAAAGCTGGAGAGAAGGGAGGAATTGCCTGCCTTCCACTGGTTAGAAACGTGCCAGTACCAAAATCAAAGGATTGGAAAAGAACCAGATGCTGCGTTTGTGGGGAAGAATGTTGGGAATCCGATCTGGCACGTCAGGTGATTGCTATGGGGAGTGGTGCGGCCTGTACCCTATGTGCTCTGGCAGCAGGGATGAATAAGAGGTAGGGAAATGGTATGTCAGAGTTGCGGAAGAAAGCTAAAGGATACCACAAGCCTGGAACGGGGATATGGACCTGTTTGCTGGGAACGGCTTCATGGCAGGAGCCATAAGAGCCGTTGCGGTTCCCAGGTGGGATGTAAGAAGTCAAAATCTCCACAAGTAGAAGAAAATATAAATATACCTGGACAAATGAGTATTGAAGATTATCCAGAGTTTATGCTGTAAGGAGGAATGAATTTGAGAACATGTCCAAAATGTGGGAAGAATTATGACGAGGCTCCCGGAAAATCCAGGGCAGACGGTTCAGAAATCTGCAGATCATGCAGTGAAAAAGAGGCCGTGGAAGCTGCTGTATCCGCAGGTGCAATAACCACGAGGCAAGCAGCGGCCATACTGGAAACATTACAGGGCTGTCAATAAGAAAGAGGAGCGCTTTCGCAAACTCCCCTCACTAACAGACAGATATATTATACCTTATTTCGGTAGATATATCAAATAAAAAAATGGTGGAGGGCGAAGGCATGAGCGAGCAGAAAACAGATGTAAAAAAGATTATAGCACTAAAAAAGGCTGGCTGGAAAACAGAGAGAATTGCGGCAGAAATGAAAATGGAGCCTGGTGATGTTGATAAAGCAATATATGAATTTGTGAATGGAGGGGAAAAAGATACAGAGAAAAAGCCGGAATCAAAGGAACAGAAAAGTGTAATGATTTCTTTAAGCAGGGAAGAACTGGCCGCTATCGCAAAAGAGGCAGCAGAGATAGGGGCCAGGACAGCCCTGGAAACAATGGAGCAGGAAAAAAAGAAAATGCACAGCAAGGCGGCAGATCGGCGGCTCCATAATACAAAGCTGCTTTTGAGAAATTATCGGATGTTGAAAGATAACTCCGAAAATTCAATTTTTGGCCGGAGCCAGATGGAAGAGTCCGCCGCCGACATACTCTGCAGCATGATGAATCTTTACGATGATGAGGTGATAGTGGATGCGATAAAGAGGTCTGCAACCAGAACCGCCATTATGGTGTCGCATATTGATACTATGATGGGAATATACCGGGCATATTGCGAGAAATCATCCAATATTCTGGACATAAGAAGATATGAGGTTGTTTATGATATGTATATCGCAGAGGAAAGTTTGACGGTAAAGGATATTGCAAAAAAGAAAAGCATGAGCAAAGAAAATGTCTATTCTGACTTGAAAATTGCCACAGAAAGGCTATCTGCACTTATTTTTGGGGTGGATGGATTGTCAGTACGTTAGAACCGCTAGTTACAAAAAATTTACATTGACTATGCAAAGGGAAATGTGCTAGACTGTATCCGTAAAATTTTAATCATGCGTTGGAGAGCTGTGAGGTGTAGAGCCGGCAGCTCTTTTTTCATGCCAAAATTCCCGGAAAGGAGATGGACCGGACAGGGAGAGGCAGAACTCCTTCAAACAATCAAGAAGGAGGTTTCTATGAAAGGAATATGTATTCTACTGGCTTACGCGGCAGTCATGCTTCTGGCAACTGTCACATTGACCCGAAAGGAAAAAGGTGTTGAGGGATTTTGCGTTGGTGATCGTAATGCAGGGTGGCTATTATCCTCACTTAGCATAGCGGCAACATGGGTATGGGCGCCGGCACTGTTTACATCAACAGAGAACGCATATATGAAAGGCTTTGCAGGGCTTTTCTGGTTTCTGGTTCCAAACGTGTTATGCCTGGTTATTTTTATCCCGTTTGCAAAGCAGATCCGGAGGGAAATGCCATTCGGCATTACATTATCCGGATATATGGCTGAAAAATATCAGTCTGTTGGAGTGAAAAGAGTTTATCTGTTTCAGCTGATTGGTTTGTCAGTTTTGTCTACCGGGGTTCAGCTGCTTGCGGGGAGTAAAATTCTTAGCTCTGTGACAGGTCTTCCGTTTTGGGCTGTTACTGTTATTTTGGCGGTGATAGGATATTCTTACTCACAATTTTCGGGAATCAGGGCGTCAATTATGACAGATGCTATACAGATTATTTTCATGTTGGCTGTTTGCGCTGCCTTTGTTTTCAGTGGTATCCGGCAGACAGGAGGCGATTCCCTGCTCCGGGGATTGGCTGGATATGATGGAACGTATGGCTCTATCATTTCTCCGGCCGGACTGGATGTGTTTTTAGGATTTGGTCTGCCCACCGCAATAGGGCTTATATCTGGACCATTTGGGGATCAGAGCTTTTGGCAACGGGTATTTTCGATAAAGGAAAGGTATATCGGCAGGGCTTTTCTGATTGGCGCATTGGTATTCGGAGTGGTGCCGCTGTCTATGGGGATTTTGGGATTCCTGGGAGCCGGCGCAGGATACCAGGTGCAGGATGCGGCAGTTATCAATTTTGAAATAATCTCATGGCTGTTTCCGGCATGGGCAGCAGTCCCCTTTCTGTTCATGATTGTTTCCGGCTTGCTGTCTACGGTGGACAGCAATTTATGTGCAGTATCTTCCCTCACAACAGACATTGTAAAGGGCAATAATTTGAAAATAACCAAAGCGGCTATGCTTATGCTTCTTGCGGCGGGAATTGGGATAGCAAATATCCCAGGATTGACAGTGACCCATTTGTTTCTTTTTTATGGAACCCTACGGGCTTCCACACTGCTTCCTACGGTTATGACATTAAAAGGGGTAAAATTAAAGGCAGACGGAATTATAGCAGGGGTAATTATTGCATTATGCCTGGGACTTCCTGTATTTGCCTGTGGAGCCCTTTTTAATCGCGCAGTATATAAAACTATTGGGAGCCTGCTTACAGTCCTTTCCAGCGGCATTGTGGCGGCTCTGATAAGCAGAAGGGAGGTATGGCACTGTGGAAAATATACTCGGAAGAAAACAATCCATAAAAAATGAAGATTGGCTGGCGGCAGTTGGCAGAATAGAGGAACTTGTATCCAGGGCGGAGCTGGATAGGTTGGTTGAAGATACGATAAAGGAGATTCGCCGGCAGACTGACGGGAAAAAGGCTGCTTATGCTTGGTCCGGTGGAAAAGACAGCCTGGTACTTGGAGAGATATGCCAAAAGGCAGGCATTACAGAATGTATGATTGGTATTTGCAATCTGGAATATCCGGATTTTCTTGCATGGATTTTAGAGAATAAGCCGGAAAAACTTGAAATAATCAATACAGGACAGGATATAGGCTGGTTGGAAAAACATACCGAAATGCTTTTCCCGACAAATAGTAAGGCTGCTTCCCGGTGGTTTTCCATTGTGCAGCACCGGGCGCAGGCGAAGTATTATGGAGCCCATGAGTTGGATATGATATTGTTGGGGCGTCGCCGGGCAGATGGAAATTATTGCGGAAAGGGAGGAAATATCTATACAGACAGTAAGGGGGTAACACGTTATAGCCCTCTGGCTGGCTGGAAGCATGAAGCGGTTCTGGCATATATCCATTACTATAATGTGCCTTTGCCGCCCATTTACGGGTGGCCCAATGGGTATCTGTGCGGCACTCACCCCTGGCCCGCCCGTCAGTGGACCGGATCAGAGGAAAGGGGATGGGCGGAAGTATATCAGATTGATCCAGGGATTGTTAAAGAAGCCGCAAAAAAAATTCCTGGTGCGAAAAAGTTTTTGAAATCTATTAAAGCAAAATAATCCCGTTTGCAGACGGGGATCATGTGTAGCTCCTTCGAGAAATCGAAAGGAGATTGTAAATGAAAGTTACCCGTATGAAGCTGGCAGAGATGAAAAAGCCAGATAAAAACGTGAGAATGCACACGGAGAAACAGCTTCAGGAGTATGAACGGAGTGTTCGGATGTTCGGGCAGATACGGCCTATTGTTGTAGACGAGGGCGGAACCATTCTGGCCGGCATTGGATTATATGACACAATGCTCCGCATGGGCGAGAAGGAGGCGGATGTTTATCAGCTAAAGAGTCTTACCCCGACACAGAAAAAGAAACTTATGATTGCCGATAACAAGATATTTAATCTGGGTGTAGAAAATCTGGAAGTTCTGAATGAATTTTTTGAAGAATTGAAAGATGATTTGGATATTCCCGGATTTGATGAAGATATTTTGCGGCAGATGGTTTCGGATGCAGAGGAAGTAACCGAGAAGATTTGTGAATATGGAACACTGGATGATGATGAAATCAAGCAAATGAAACAGCTTGAAGAACGGCAGAAGGCAGCATACGGAAATTCTGTATCTGACCAAAACGAACCGGCACCAACAGAGGGCAGGGTGATTCAGGAACCGCAGACGAATGAGAAAGCAGCGGAGCCGGAAGGGAATTTTGTTATTTGCCCGGATTGTGGCCGGAAGATATGGCTATAAAGAGATGCCAGGGCACGATCAGTGTTGTGGAAGCGGCGAAAATCCGTATCCGGAATGCTTTCCATAATGGCTTGACGGTGTATATGTCATTTTCAGGAGGAAAGGACAGTTTGTGCCTGGGGCATCTGGTGTTGGAAATGATACAACATGGGGAAGTATCTGCAGAACAGCTTATTGTTCAATTTATAGATGAAGAAGCCATATTCCCTTGTATAGAAAACACCGTCAAAGAATGGCGGAGAAAGTTTTTGATGGTAGGGGCAAAATTTGAATGGTACTGCATGGAGGTTCGGCATTTCAACTGTTTTAATCAGTTGGAAAATGATGAATCTTTTATATGCTGGGATAGCGAGAAGGCGGATTGCTGGGTAAGGCAGCCGCCTTCTTTTGCAATTCGGAACCATCCCATGTTAAGGCAGCGCATGGACACGTATCAGGATTTTCTGGATAAAAAGTGTGCTGCCGGCATGACGTTGGTAGGAGTGAGAACTGCGGAATCCCTGCAAAGATTACAGAATTTTGCCAGAATCACTGTACGGGGGAAAGATTCCTGCGGCCGGAAAAAAATTTATCCGATTTATGATTGGAAAAATGGGGATGTCTGGCGTTATTTACATGAAAATCGTGTAAATATTCCGGACGTTTATCTGTATATGTGGCAGGCAGGTCTTAATAAGAGCCAGCTTCGGGTTTCACAATTTTTTTCTATCGACACGGCGAGATCGCTTGTGAAGATGAACGAATATTACCCCAATTTGTTGGATTCCATAATCAAAAGAGAACCGAACGCATATTTGGCAGCATTATACTGGGACACAGAAATGTTTGGCAGAAATGGAAAGACACGAAAGGAATTGGAAGGGGAAACGGTCAAAAAGGATTATCGGGCAGAACTGCATAAGCTGTTTTCGGATATAGAACGGTATTTCCCTGGAAAACATCAGAGAAAAGTGGCGAAAAGTTACCGGAACTTTTATCTCTCTGCCATGCAGATTATAGATGATAAGGAGCTGAAGCATTTTTATGAGAGCTTAATGGGAGGCGATCCGAAGTTGAGAAATCTTCGGGCCATATATCATCATGTGTATTCAAAGTATAATATTGCCGCAAAGGAGGAATGCAATAATGGATAAGTTATGGAATCCACTGAAAAATTTGCGGTGGGTGGAAAGAAAAGATCTGGTTCCGAATGATTACAACCCGAACAGAGTTTCGAGGCAAAATTTGGAACTGCTGACAACTTCCATATTTGTGAATGGGTTTACCCTTCCAATTGTCTGCAGGCCGGATATGACAATCATTGATGGATTTCATCGGTATACAGTTTTTGGAGAAAAGTGGACATTTGTTCCTAAGTTTTCAGACGAAGAATGGGGGAAGCTGGGATATGATACTTCTCGGAAGACTCTTTTTGAGAGGTCAGAGGGAAAGGTTCCGGTTGTGGTTGTTTCACAGCTTGATGAAAGCCTGTATGTATATGGTACTGTTACCCATAACAGGGCGCGAGGTGTGCATTTGCTGGAACCGATGAAAGCTATTGTGCAAAGGCTGATTGGAGAAGGGAAATCCATCAAAGAGATTGGACAGCAGCTCGGAATGAAGCCAGAAGAAGTATTCCGGTTGTCTGATTTCACAAAAGAGGACTTTTTGTCTATGATGGCAAAGGGTGCTGACTGTTATAGTAATGCTGAATATATCACTAAAATTTGAATTATGTAAACCATATGGGCGCTGGCGAACGCTCCTGATTCAATCGGCAAAATCCGAAACAAACAAATAGCGAGGTGGTGATAAATGGCAAGGGCGAGAAGTCCCAACAGCATTGAAGCCGAAAAGATGTATCGCTCTGGCATGAAACTTGTTGATATAGCAAAGAAAATGGAAGTACCAGAAGGTACGGTTCGGCGCTGGAAAAGTACACAAAAATGGGATGATAAAGGTAAAAGAAAAAGCGAGCGTTCGGAAAAGAAAGAAGGGAAGAAAAAAGCGAGCGTTCGGAAACCAGGTCCGCCAAAAGGGAATAAAAATGCAGAGGGTTCCGGCGCCCCGGACGGAAATAAAAATGCTCTGAAGCATGGGGGATATTCTGCAGTGTACTGGGATGTTCTTTCTGATGAAGAACGGGAAATGATTGAAGGAACCCCCAGCAGCGAGGAAGTTCTGCTTATGGAGCAGATACAGCTTTTCGCAGTGAGGGAGCGCCGCCTGATGAAAGCAATCAACAAATATACAGAGGCAAAGGGCGGCCAGTATGTATCTGGTGTTATGAGTTTTGAAGAAAAGCGGAAATTCAAGACACCGGAGGAAGAAGAAAACTATAAAACTGCTGTCCAGGAAAAGGTCAAGAAGGGAGAGCGGCTTCCAGGGGAGCGGCATAGCATCCAGACAAGTACCGGAGCGGCAATAGATCTGGTGGCACGGCTTGAAAGAGAACTTACAAGCGTTCAGTCCAAAAAGACAAAAGCCATTGACTCTTTAATTCGCCTGAGGATAGAGAACAGAAAGTTGGATGAGGCCGGAAAGGGAAATGAACTTGTTGATGATTGGATAGCAAGTATTATGGGGGAAGACCAGGAAGGGGGCGGTGATGAATGAATGCAAACGCTGCCATTTTGCGCCGCCGATTCTTTAAGGAACGAATTCCTCTGTACCAGAAAAATCCCATACTTTTTGCGGAAGAAGTATTGAAATTTGAGCCGGACATTTGGCAGCAGGAAGCCCTTAAAGATTTGGCGGAAACGCCCAAGGTTGCTATAAAATCCGGTCAAGGTGTTGGAAAGACAGGTATGGAAGCGGTAGCTCTTTTATGGTTTCTGACATGTTTTCCTTATCCGAGAATTGTGGCAACAGCGCCAACGAAGCAGCAGCTCCATGATGTTTTGTGGTCCGAAGTAGCGAAGTGGCAGGAACGCTCCCCGCTTTTAAAGCATATTCTCAAATGGACAAAAACGTATATCTACATGGTAGGGCATGAAAAACGCTGGTTTGCTACGGCCAGAACCGCCACAAAGCCAGAGAATATGCAGGGGTTCCACGAGGATAATATGCTTTTCATCATTGACGAAGCGTCTGGTGTCGCCGATCCGATTATGGAAGCAATCCTGGGAACACTGTCCGGCGGAAATAATAAGCTGCTGATGTGTGGAAATCCAACGAAAACCAGCGGTACTTTTTATGACGCTTTCTATTCTTCCCGTTGGATGTATCGGTGCCATACTGTTTCATCAGAGGAAAGCCAGAGGACAAATAAAGATAACATAAAATCTCTGATAGACCGATTTGGCTATGACAGTAATGTTGTCAGGGTGCGTGTGAGAGGGCTTTTCCCGAAACAGGAAGATGATATATTTATTGCTCTGCAACTGCTTGAGGATGCTGTCAAATTGGAAGTTGAGCCAGAAGGGGAAACCGAGGGAACATATATACCGGATCGGATAGATATAGGCGTGGATGTTGCCCGTTTCGGGGATGATGATACAGTGATTGCTACAAAGCTGGATAAGGTAATTCCGGAACTGTTATCACGTCACGGACAGAATACCATGCGTACAGTAGGGGATATTGTTCGCATTTACCGTGACTTTATGGAAAAGTATCCAGGGTATGATGATTATGTTTATGTCAAAATAGACGATACCGGAGTTGGCGGCGGAGTGACTGACAGGCTGAATGAACTGAAAGAAGACCCAGCAGAGGGGCTTGATAAGATGGTTGTTATTCCGGTAAATTTTGCGAGGAAGTCTCCAAAATCTAAATCTGCCAGATTTTATGATGATATTGTCACATGGATGTGGGCCAATGTTCGGGATCTGATGAAAGATAAAGAGGTTAAATTACCGGATGATTCCGTATTGGTAGGGGAGTTCTCAACAAGAAAATATTACTTCCAGTCAAATGGGAAAATGAAGCTGGAAAGCAAGGAAGAATTGAAGAAGCGCGGTTTATCTTCTCCAGATAGAGCGGATGCCGTTGCGTTGGCGTGTATGCCTGTCTACAAGAAAAAGGCTGCATAGAAAGGAGGGGGGAAAATTGGGAGAAGAAGTAAAAAGGCCGGCAGTTCACAATTCGGTTGTTATTAAGGCCATATCCAGGGAAACAGTTTCTATCATGGAGAGCAGGGCAGTTGATGAAGATGAATTTCATGGACTGTATGAAGACGGTGCGGTTCTGGAGCCGCTATACAACCCGGAATCTCTCACTCGGTTATCGGAAAGCAGTGATATTCTGCAGCAGTGTATTGATGCTTACAAGACAAATATTGTGGGATTTGGAGTTGATTTTGAATATGACATTGATGCTGATAAGGAGGGGGAGGAAGTCAAGGCGGCGCTGGACAGGGAATGGGCCAGATACGAAAACTTCTTTAAATACTGCAATCTGGATGAAAGTTTTACGTCGATTATGAAAAAAGTTATTGATGATAAAGAACGTATAGGATGGGGTGCCCTGGAAGTGATTGAAGATATGTCCGGAGTCCCGGCCGGTCTGGAACACATTCCTGCCCATAAAATCCGGCTCTGCAAACGGGAAACAAAAGCTATTCCAGTGGCAACGGTGATTCAGGATGAAAATGGGGAAGAAATAGAGATTTCCATTTTGAAGAAATTCCGAAAATTTGTTCAGATAGTGGATAATGAAAAGGTGTTTTTTAAGGAATTTGGAGATCCAAGAATAATGAATTGCCGAACAGGTATGTATGATGATGATACTCAGCCAGACGACAAGGCTTCCAGTATCATCTTTTTTAATGTCTACTGTCCATACACTCCCTATGGTTTGCCGCGGTATATCGGTCAGCTTCTCAATATCCAGGGAAACCGCAAAGCGGAGGAATTGAATTATACCTACTTCATGGATGGACGGCATATGCCGATGGCGATTATCGTGGAGAACGGAAAGCTGACAGAGGATTCTGTAAACACAATCTCCGGAGCAAAAGGGGATAAGGCAAGGCACAAATATCTTATTCTGGAAGCAGAGGGGCTAGAGAATGATGTCCAGATCGGTGATGATGAAGTAAAGAGCAAAGTGTCTATTCGCATTGAAAAGCTGGCGGAAATGTTGGAGAAAGACGGATTATTTCAGGAGTATTGCAAAAATAACCGAGATAAAATCCGGTCCGCATTCCGTCTTCATCCAATTTACACAGGAGAATCCCAGGATTATACCAGGGCTACGGCGGACACTGCCAGACAGGTGACGGAAGAACAGGTATTCCAGCCGGAACGGGATGATATAGCCTTTACATTTAACAATACTCTGAAAAGAATTTTACTGATAAAAAGTGTCAGCATGAAGTTTGTTGCCCCAACGATTTCTGATAAGGCGGAAATTGCCAAGGCGGTATCTCCGTATGTCGTGGCCGGCGCTGCTACTCCAAATATGCTGATTGATGCCCTGGGAGATCTCTTGGGTAAATCCTTTGAACCATTTGAAGGGGAATGGGCTGATAAGCCTATGCAGCTTCTCCTGAAAGAAATGGAGATTCAAAAAGGGAATGAAACAAAGGAGTCGGAGGAAGAAGCTGAAAAAGAGGAAGGGGAGAAAGATATAAATACCCTTGAAAGCCCTGAGGAAGGGCTGGAAAGCATTGAAAAGTCAGATAGTATAAATAGCATTGTCTGTATACTGAAAAGCCTCCAGAGCATGATTGAGGAGGTGCTGGCGGATGCTATCTAAAGAAAAGGTTTTAGTTTTAAAGGAAATGGAAAAGACCATCCATGCGATTCTGCAGAAAATTGATAAAGAGAATGAGGAATTTATCCGCTCCCTGGGGTTGGATAAAAAGCAGAATAAGATTCTGTTAAAGGCTCTTGACAATTTTGAGAAGCAAATTCAAGTTCTTTTTATCAAACAGAAAAAAGAGTATCTGGCTGCCGTAGCAAGGCTTCCAGAATACATGAAGAAAAATCATAAGAAAGTAGGGCGTACCGTCAAAAAAGCGGCGGTTCCGGAAGTTCTGATAGATAATATAGCCGAGATTATGGCTGGTTTTATTTTTGCGAATGAAAAAGCATATATTGATAAGCTGGCAGCGCTTTATGTGGCATTTACCAATTCTTTTTTCGGGCAGATTGCGGAGATATGCGCCCGATCTGTAGAAGGCTCCCGCCTCGGTCCTGAAATGAGCCTGACAAAGAAGGCAACGGATTGGCTCGATCAGCATAAGATAAAATTTGCCCAGGAGGTAAATCAAACAACACATGATGCTGTCATTAAGAGTTTGAAAGAAAGCCTGGGGGAAGGCAAAGGGAATAACCCGGCGGGCAATAAGCTGGTATCAGATGTACCCAATCACTTCAATCAAAGCAAGGTGAAGGAGAAAGAAAAAAAGCTGGAGGCTTTGACGGATCCGGAAAAATACAATACGGTTTACCAGGCTGTGGAACAGCAGCAATGTTTTGAGTTTTATCGGGCGCGCCGCATTGCCAGAACAGAAACAATAAGTGCTATGAATGCTGCTACACTGGAAGGATGGCGGCAAAGCGAGGTTATCGGAGGAAAAGAGTGGGCATGTGCCTGTGACAAAGTATCCAGAGAATGGCATAAAAATGCGGACGGCCAGCAGGTTCCTCTCGAAGAACCATTTATTGTCGGCGGTGAAAAGCTCATGCATCCAGGAGATTCTTCTATGGGTGCAAGTGCAAAGAATGTGATTCACTGTCGCTGTACTATGAAAAGTGTCTTAAAATACAAAATGCGGAGGTAATTCTATGGAGGTTAAAACATTGGCGGCTATGCCAATAGCCAAGGTTGATGAAGCGAGCCGGACAGTGATAGGTGTTGTGTATAAGGCTTCTAAAGCAGTGGGGGAAGACGGGAAACCGGTGGATAAATCAACCATAGACACTCACGGAAATTGGGCAACCGAAACAGAAGTGAAAAAGGCATGCCATAATTTCAATAAAAAGCTGCAAAACAAAAAGCTGGCGGGAAAGGTCGGTGTTGACAAGCAGCACAATGAAAAGGCCGGTTATGGAATTGTGATAGAAAGTTATATTGCCATGACAGACATTCCGGAAATCAATGCCGCAAAAGGAGATTGGGTTGCCGCCGTGGAGGTGACAGACGATACCTGCTGGCAACAGATTCAGAAAGGGGAAATAGAGGGCTTTTCCATTGGGGGAACCGCTAAAATTGAAGCGAAGGGAGGTGAATGAAGTGAGAAGACGCAATATTTTAAAGGCTGCGAAAACAGTCGAAATTGTACCAGGGGAAATGAGTGATATGGATATAAGCATGATTTCTCTGGTGCGTAAGGGTGCCAACAAGCAGAAAATTCAGATTTATAAAGAAAATGAGTGTGAAGACTCAGAGGATCTGGAAGCAGATGAAGTGAAAGGGCTTATCGGTGTGCTGAAATCCTACTTTACCGGGAAGGTACAGAAGGCGGAGGAAACAGCGAAAAAACCTAAGAAGACTTTTGCCGGGATGATGGCAGTTAATGACATTACTGAAAATATGTGGAGGGCAAATGACACGCTTCGGAGTGTTATGAGGGATATTATCAATAATGAGGAAGTTGCTGATAAAAAGGCGGCGCTTCTGCAGGCGGTAGATGAATATTCCGCATACATGAAAAGCAAAGTCAATACTGCGGCTATCGCAAAGGGCGATAGCTTTTTTGATGTTCCTGAAACAGAGATTCAGAAGGCAGGAAAAAAGGTATCCGGTAAAAACCTGGAGGCTTTAAAAGCGGCACAAAGGGCACTATCCGCAGTAATCAGCGAAGCAGAGCCAGAGCCGGAACCGCCTGAAAAGAATAAAGATGATAATGGAGAGAAGGAGGCAGAGGAAGTGAAGAAGGAAGAATTAACAGAAGTTATGAAGCAGGCTATGGAGGCAGCGCTGAAGCCCATCAATGACCGGCTCGACAAGATCGAGAAGGAGGATGCCGCCGACGAGCAGGCAGAAACAGAAGATGTGGCAGAAGGAACGGAGGCTATCACGGAGATTATCAAATCTGTGATTGGCGAAGCGTTAAGTCCACTGGAAAGCCGTCTGGAAAAGGTGGAGAAGTCCAGGGGAATGGCAAGAAGCCTGGAAGGAGAGGAAAGGGCAGGGAAGATTGAAAAAGAGGCCGAAGATGTATTTGACGGCTATTTTGTATAAAAGAAGGAGGCGGAAAATATGAATAATCGTACTTTGTTAGCAAAGGCGGCGGTGAATACGGACACCCTGGGAACAGGCGGTAAGATGAATCCGGAGCAGTCAAAGCAGTTCATTACTTTTATGAAAGACTACTCTGCGTTTCTCCGTTCGGTGGATTTTATCACTATGCAGACTACGCGCCGCGTTCTGGAGTATGGCGATGTATCCAGAAGAAATATGAGAAAGGCAAAAGAGAATGAGGATAATCCGGCAACCGGCAGCTTCTCCACGAAGCAGAGAGAACTGAATGCGGTCGGCGTAATCATGCCCTATGATATTACCTTCCAGTTTATGAAAGAGAACATTGAAGGCAAACAGGTCAACACAACGCTGGCCCGGCTGTTTGCCCAGCAGTTTGCCAATGATACCATTGATTTGGGATTCAATGGAGATGAAAGTTCCAGTGATGATTTCATCAATATCAACAATGGGTGGGTAAGTATCGCAGAGGCGGATACGGATACCCATAAGGTCAACAGTGCCAGCTTTCCCACGAAAAGAGCATTGTTTAGAGGGCTTCTGGGAGAGGTTCCTAGCAAATATTTTCAGATGTACCAGCAGGAAGACAAGAGCCTTCTGAAAATTCTGGTGTCCCATTCGGTAAACCGCGAGTATAAAGAAGAACTGACAGAGAGGAATACGGCTCTGGGCGACAGTCTTCTGATCAGCGGAAAGAATGTGACCTATGACGGGTTTGAGATTATCCCCGTTGGCTTCCTGCAGGATGATATTCAGATGGTAACACCGCTGAAAAATCTGGCATATGGGGTGTACGGAGGCAATATTGAAACCTATCATCAGGTAGTGCCGAGGAAAACCAGGCATGAATATACGCTTCTGGCAGATTTTGATTTTGAAATCCATAATCCGGATGTGCTGGTAATTGGCAAAGACCGGTCATAAGAAGGGAGAAAGAAAATGGGAAGAAAAGTGACAGAAAATCACAAGGTAGTTGAGCAGAGCAGTCAGGGAGCGGCAGAAGATTTGATTAAGCAGCAGAATGCGGCGGAGGACTTTGTTTTGGGAGAAAGAGAGGAAGAATCCCAGGCGGCGGATGCCGGGAAAGAGGAAGGCCAGCAGAAAGAGGAACAGCGTGAAGATGAAGGGAGCGGCGCAACGGATCCGGAAAAATCCATGAAGGAGTTACTGGAAGATTCTGCTGAAACAAAAGAAGGCACAGAACTGGCCGGGAAAGAGGAAGGCCAGCAGAAAAATGTGTTTGAGAGGACGGTTGTTCTCACAGGCGCTGCAACCTATATGGACGCTGGTATCAGATATTTCAAAAATAAGCCGACCAACGTTACCGATCAGAAGGCGTATGAACAGCTTTTAAGAACCGGGCTGTTTGTGCGGATCTGATTATGGGTGCGTATATATCCGGGAGGGATTTACTGGGGGAAAATGGGGAATTTGCCGGCCTGATTCCTTCAGACGATTTGGCAGAACTGTCAGAAGCTGCTTTGGATAATCTTCTGGCAGCGGGAAAAGAGATGATAGACGCATACTGTCAGCAAAGTTTTGGCGAGGATAAAGAAGTTCCCTATATTGTGAAATTGGTAAATGCACAGTTGGTATCTGCCATCTTATCCGATCCCAGCAAAACAGCAGAGAGCATTGAGGATTATTCTTATGACAATAACCTCAATGCTTTTTCTAATATTCTTTCCCGGCTGAATTTTTTAAAAGTGGGCGATGAAACAATCTGTGGCCGGAGGAAAAGCATAAGGGCAAAGGTGATCTGAATGAGCTTCGGAAGAATGCTGATCCATAAATGTGAAGTGTTACGGCATGAAGAAGGAAAGCGGGGGAATTTTACCAAAATGAAGCCGGTTTCTGTATATCCGCCTGGAACCCGTTGCAGATTTGTACGGAAAAACGCAACCAATACAGAGGCCAATGGGCGGACTAAAGTATCTGCCTATTATGTTTTGTATTTGCCCAAACGGGTGAAAGTGAAAAATGGTGATGTGGTGATATGGTCCCTGGATCCAGAGGCAAAATATACGGTTCAGGAGCCATACGCGCCGTCTAATCGCTTTCATGTAGTCACTCTGGAAAAGGAGGGTGAAGTCTGATGGGGGATGGATTCTATATTGAAAATCTTGATAAATTGGAGCAGAAACTATTGAAAGCGGCTTCAAAGGAATTTCCGCAGATAATTCAGAACATTTTAGAAACCCTCGGAGAGATTATCTTAAATTCGGCAAAAGATACTTTAAAAAGTGACACACGGCCGCATGCGAGATATGTCAAGAAGACCAGAACCATTACCAGGGGTGCCAATAAAGGCAAACAGAAAAATTATCTTCAGTTCAAAGGGACGGTTTCCACCAATTCCATTGATACCGGAGCTTTGTGGAATTCATTATCCAGAGGCATTGGAGGTAATATCTGGATTTACAGTGGTTCGGTGGGGAGATTTTCTCTTTGTGTAGGTTCAAGTGTGTCCTATGCAGGATTTATCAATGATGGATATACCATGCGAACACCGCATTGGGTTCCTGGTACGATTGACGGAACCGGCAAATTCATTTATCAGCCAGGGGCAAAGACTGGAATATGGGTAAAGCCGCGAGTTTATAAAGGTGTAAAGTTTTTTGATATTGGATTTGAGGAAATGAAAAAGGAGGCTCCAGAAGTTGTCAGATACGAACTTGAACGATTTGCAGCAGAATTCAACAGGTAATCCGTCCCCACAGAATTCCGTTTTTTCTGAAATCGTAAAGGAGGTGTTTGGGGATATTCAGCAATATGAAACAGATGTTCCGCAGAATTTCAGCCGTCCTTGTTTTCTTTTCATCAATCCGGATAAAACAACAAGGACAAAAGAAATGACAGCCTCGTCATATAAGGCCATGCAAAACTATGAAATATATTTTTTTGCCACAGAGGATGATGTCGAGAGCCTTACAAGCTATAAGGATTCTTTTGTTGATTATCTTATGGGGGTGAAAAAAGTACCGATTCCTGGTACAGATCGTTATTATACAGTGGAGCAGGTGGCAGCAGATACAGATGATGTGAATTCTATGGTTGCATTTATGATTGAGGTATCCAGAGTGAAAGCAAGGAATTTAAGACGCCCTGCGGTGCCAAAAATCAGAAAAATAGTAAACAGTATTTCAGTAGATGGGAGGGATACGATAAGCGATGAATGATAAAGGAGAGTTTAGTCTGGATGAAATATGTCAGCATTCAAAGGAACTTTTTGGAGTTTATCCGGAAGTGATCTACGGGGCGCTTCTCCCGGCAGAAACAAAAGAAAAGTATACCCTGGCCGAGGTAAAAAAGGCCATTGAAAAATTTGTAAAAAAGGAGGTAGTGTAATATGTCCAGTGGAACATGGAAACCGGGTGAAACCAAAGACCGCACAGGACTTTACAATTGGTTTGTATCTCTGGCAACGTCCCGGATCAATGCTGCTAAGAAAGGCGTTGTGGGCATTCCCATTAAAGCAGATTGGGGGCCATGTAATCAGCTTACTATTTGCAGTGATGATACGGATATTATCTCAACATTTGGTGATGGAGGAACGGTTTACCTGGCGCGAAGGGCAGCGAAAGGGGGAAAAGACCGCAAGCCCCACAAGCTGGTTATTTACAGGATGGCAACCGCAGAGGCGGAACAGGCAGTTGCAACAGTGGAAGGCAGCTTCAAACTGATTGCAAAATATAAAGGGGAACGCGGAAACCATTTCAGGGCTTCCATTACAGAAAACATCCAGAATGAGGATTGTGTGAATCTCTGTATTTATGAGGACAGCGCAATGGTAAGCAAGTATACCATTGAAAAAGGCGACCTGGATGCTTTGGTTGAGGCGGTCAATAACGATGCGGAGTCCCTGGTAACAGCAGTAAGAACGGGAGAAACGCCACTTTCTCCCACGGCCTCCATTTCCTTTGCTGGCGGTGCGTCTGGAAGCGAGGTAAGGGTAGAGGACTATATAAAGGCACTGACAGCCTTTGAAACAGCTTACATGAATACGCTGGCCTTAGATGGAGTGACCGATGAAGCAATTCTAACGATGGTAAAAAGCTGGCATAATCGGGTGTGGAATACCGGGAAAATGATTCAGCTTGTTATTGGCGGAACGCATGCAGATGATAAGGAGCCAGACATTGGCAATACCCGTTCAAAGTCATGCGACAATTACGGAATTATCAACTGTATTGTCGGTGGGATTGATGCCGCAGGGAATATGTATTCATCTGCAGAAATGGCTCCGCAAATTGCCGGGGCAGTGGCGGCGCTGCCTTTGAATGCTTCCATTACCTATAAGCAACTGGAAGATATAGTGGATGTGACAGTGGAGCTGACGGACACGCAGATTTGCGAGGCTACCAGGGCAGGCTCCTTTGTCCTGTTTAAGGATACAGATCCGGAGAGTTTTGAGGTGAAAGTCAAAGTCGAAAGAGGCATAAATACCTTTACCAGCTTTGGTAAAGAGGCTGGACAAAAACTCAGAAAAATCAAGGCAATCTCCACTATGGCGGCAATTGACTATGATATTGGGCGGTATGCCATGAATAATGTACTCGGCGAACTTGATAATGATGCAGACGGCCGGGCGGCGCTGTTCAGCGGTGTTTCGCAATATCTGGAAACCCTGGCAAATGAGCATGTAATCAGCCCGGATATTCTGGTAGGGTTGAGTGAAGCTCTTGTGAGTGAGGGCGATGTAGTTTATATGGAAACACAGGCTCTTACCATTGATAAGATTGAACAGATCTTTAATAAAATTTATCTGTAAGGAGGAGCGGTATGTTAGATGATACCAGAGTAATTAACGGTTCCTTTGGCGAATGTCACAGTGAAGGAAAATGGCTGACAAATATCTATAAAATGTCGGCAGATGTTGAACCGTCATACGGTGATGTAAAAATGTCGGGGACACGTTGGACCGGACAGAAGCTTTTGAGCGTAAAGGGTACAGGCAGCATTTCCGGTTATAAAATCACAACGGAGCTGGTTCAGAATGTTGCCAGAATTACCGATGACCGGAAGTCGGAGTATGTGACAGAGCTTATTTCTAAACTGGATGATCCGGAAGCGTTTGGCTGTGAAAGAGTGCGTCTGAAGCATGTAAAATTTACGAAGATACCTATTGTGGGATGGGAAGTGGGTTCTATTGTTGAAGAAGAATGGCCTTTTTCCTTTACCGGAGTGGAATGGTTGGATCCGATTACTGAAAAATAAGATTTGCGGCCGATGGGCCGCATTTGTTTTTGAAAGGAGATTTTGAGATGGAAGATAAAATAACAGCTTATGAAAAAATGGAAGATATGCCGGGAGATGCCTATATTGCGCCGCCGACAATGTCGGATGCTGAATTGCTGGAAAAACTGCTGGGAACCCCGGATGAGGCGACAAAGCAGGTTTATATGAAACGCTTTGATGCCTATTTTACGGTCAAGGCCATTTCTTCTGAGGAATACAGCAAACTGGAAAACCGGTGCAAATATCCGGTAAAAAACAAAAGAACGCACCAGATTGAGGAAAAGACCAATCAGGAAATGCTGTCAAACCTTCTGATCGTTACGGCATGCGTGAAGCCGGACTGGAATGAGCCGAAACTTCTGGCAAAATATAATACTTCCGATCCTGCCAAAGTAATCCGGAAACGGCTTTATATCGGGGAAATTTCTCAGCTTACAGAGGCCATTATGGATATTTCGGGATTTGATGACGGGCTGGAAGAAGCAAAAAACTCATTATGCGAGGCGGAGAAGCAGGAATAATACACCGATTGCTTCAAGAAAGCCATTATTCTCTGTTCCCGGATGAAATATATGCAAAACCACGCCGGGTGCGGGATTTTATGTATGCCTCGCTGGAGCTTACTTTGAAGGAGAGAAAAGAGAAGCCGGGAGGGAAGGCTGGTAAGAAAAATTAAGGGCGGGGAGGTGAGAGGATGGAATTAAGCGCGGTTCTTACATTAAGAGATAAGCTGTCGGCACAGATGGATAAGGCCAGCAAGAGTGTGTCAGCAATGACACAGAGGGTGAATGAATCCAAAGATGCCATTTCTAAAATTGCGGCAACACAGAATATCAATATTTCCGCAAACAGCAATATATCCGAAATGGTTTCCGCTGCCCAGGCTTCAATCGCCTCCCTGCGAAATACGGTTTCCCAAAAGGAACTTTCCCTGCAAACAAAAATAGATCTGGATGGTTTGGAAAATGAAACGATAAATGCGAAGCTGGCTGAACTGGGAAATTTCCTGGAAAAGAACAGCGGGAAAGTGGAGGAATACGGTAATAAGCTGGCTGTTCTGAAACAAAAACAGGCGGAATTTACAGATGGAACAAAAGGCAGTGTCAGGCTGGGAGTAGAGCAGTCCATAGAAAGTCTGGAAAAAAAGCTGGCGGATATTGAAGCGGCGAAACAGCAATTTGCAGAGTGGCAGCAGATTCGGATAGATTTCAATGAGTTGGAAGTTGCCAGAGCGGAGCTTTCTACCCTGGAAAGGGCGTTGGAAAATCTGAACAGTACCAATGTGGCCGTGAGAGCGTATCTGGATTTTAAGACTGACGCTTTAAAACAGGTCTATGACATTGATGAAAAGCTAAAGTCTATTGGGCAGCGGATAATAAGCCCGGTTGTAAAGCTGAAAGACCAGGCAACAGAAAAAATCAACAGCATCAAAAACAAGGCGAAGACTTTTGCCAGAGAAAAGTTTGCACCGATCATATCGGCAGTGGACAAAGCAAAGTCGGTAATGTCCTCTGTACGGACAGGACTGGCGAAAATAGCCGGTACAGTGGCTTATCCGGTCATTAAGGTAAAAGATATTGCTTCTAAAGCTGCGAACGCTGTGAAGGCCAAATTAGGAGCTTTGGGCGGTAAAATATTTACCCCGGAAGTAAGGCTAAAAGCACAACAGGCATTCAACACCATAAAAGAGCTTGGCGCTAAACTTGCCGGATTAAGTGCAAAAGCCGGTAAAGCAGTGGCCGGGGCTACCGGAAAAATTGCAAAGGGGCTGGCTGTTTCTGTGGGGGCAGCAGCTACCGTAATTGGCGGCATTGGTGCGGCGAGCGTTAATGTTGGTTCTCAGTTTGAAGCCAGCATGAGTCAGGTTGCTGCTACAATGGGAATGACGGCAGATGAAGCGAATTACAGTAATGAGGCATATGCGAAACTGGCAAATGTGGCAAAGGAAATGGGAGCCTCCACGAAGTTTTCTGCTTCAGAAGCAGGCGAGGCACTTAATTACCTGGCACTGGCCGGATATGATGCGGACAAAGCATGTGCAGCTCTTCCCACAATTCTAAATCTGGCAGCCGCCGGAGGTATGGATCTGGCAGCGGCATCCGACATGGTGACGGACAGCATGTCAGCCCTGGGAATTGCCGCAACAGAAGAAAACCTTACACAGTTTGGGGATCAGCTTGCAAAAACAGCTCAAAAGAGCAATACAAGCGTAGCCCAATTGGGAGAAGCAATCCTTACGGTCGGCGGTACGGCTAAGACATTGGCCGGTGGCACAACAGAGTTAAATACTCTGCTGGGCATAATCGCTGATAATGGGGTAAAAGGGGCAGAGGGCGGTACAAAGCTTCGGAATATCATGCTTTCCCTGCAATCTCCCACGGATATTGCTGCTAAAAAGCTGAAATCTCTTGGTGTGAGTGTCTATGACGCACAAGGGAAAATGCGCCCCATGAATGAAGTGTTGGGCGATCTGAATGCGTCTATGGAGAATATGACAGATGCAGAGAAACAAAATGCACTGTCAACTATTTTTAACAAAGCAGATTTAAAGTCGGTAAACGCTCTTCTTGACAACTGCGGAGATCGATTTGATGAATTAAGCGGATATATTGCTGATTCAGATGGTGCTATGCAGAACATGGCTGACACCATGAATAATAATCTGCAAGGACGGATAACAGAGTTCAAGTCTGCAATGGAAGGCGCTGGCATTGCCATATATGAGGCGCTGGGGAGCAGTAATCTAAAGGATCTGGTGAAGGAAGCATCTGGCTGGATCGGCGATTTGACAAAGGCAACGGAAGAAGGCGGCATAGACGGTCTGGTAGGGGCAATCGGTTCTGTATTTGCAAAGGTTGTTACCAAAATGGCTTCATTGGCGCCGCAGTTGATTCAGGCCGGAGTTGGAATTGTCAGCAGCCTTATTTCTGGCATAAAAAGCAATCTGCCACAGATAGTCAGCGGTTTGACGGGAGCAGGAACCGTATTTATCCAGGGAATCCTTCAGCTGATTCCAGAGTTGCTTTTGGCCGGAGGGGATCTGGTTTTGGAACTCTCCAAGGGGATTGCAGAACAGCTTCCAGAATTGCTAAACAGCGGATCCGAAGCAATCACAAAACTTGCCCAGGGGATAGCAGACGGAACGCCTTTAATGGCTGATGTGGTAGTTAAAATTATTACCGCATTATCTGGCTCTATGGGGCAGAATCTGCAACCAATTCTTGATGCGGCTCTAAAGGTTCTGATGGCGCTGGTCCAAGGGCTTACCCAGGCATTGCCGGTATTGGTTCCGGCAGTGGTACAGATCATTATGGGATTCGTGCAGTTTATCAGTGCGAATTTAGGTACGATTGTTATGGCAGCGCTGGATATATTGATGGCGCTGGCCCAGGGGATCATAGATTCGATTCCGGTATTGATTCCGGCGATTGTTGAAGTGATTCTGAATATTGTACAGTTTGTATCAGATAATCTGCCTATGATTTTGGAGGCGGCTCTAAACATTATCCTGGCGCTGGTCCAGGGGATTACAGAGAACATCCCGATGCTGGTAGATGGGGTAATTCAGATTATTACAGGTCTGGTAACATTTATTACCGAAAATCTGCCTATGATTATCGAGGTTGCCATCCAGATTATTGTTGCTCTGGTTCAAGGACTGATAGAGGCTATACCGCAGCTTATTGAGGGAGCCTTGCAGCTTGTACAGGCCATTTGGGAAACCATCACAAGTACGGATTGGTTGCAGCTCGGAATTGATCTGATAAAAGGCATAGGAAACGGGCTGGTTGAAGGCGTTAAGGCAATTGCAAGTACCATCGGAAATGTGGCCAGTTCCATTGTGGACAAATTCAAAGGATTCCTGGGAATTCATTCCCCGTCTACAGTGATGAAAGCCCAGGTTGGATTTAATGTCGGCGCCGGTGTGGTAGAAGGTTTGAAAGAAACCAAAGCCATGATAAATAATGAAGTTGAAAACATGGCAGGCGATATGAAATTAACCATGGGGGCAAATCTCACAGATATGCAGCCGCCGGAAATCAGACCATATGAACCGGATGAACCAGATAAACCTAAAAGTCCCAAAAAACCACCGCCGCCCAAAGAAGGCGGTGGAACGTATGAGGGGTTGGACATTGCACAGCCCATAAGTAACTCGGATGTAAGCAATTCCTACTCTGAAACAACGAAAAACCAGCAGCAGAGCGTAAAAAAATATTATATCGAAAAAATTATTGAAAGTGTAACCGTGACGGGAGAAGGTGATGAAGACAGGCTGGTAGAAAAGATACTGGCAGCACTTGCAGATGATATTGAAGAAACGGCGGAAAACATGGGAGAGGAGGACTTTGATTGATTTACAAAATATCATTTGAAAATCTAAAAGAAAGCATTACACTTCCGGTTAATCCTCCCGAACTCGTAATAGGTGGCGGAGGAACCGCCTTTTCGGATTCCCAGGTAATTAAGGGAGGGGAACGCACAATTATTGGAAACAGTATGCTACAAAGCGTTGCGTTTTCCTCCTTTTTCCCCAGGGACTATGATTCTTCCTATTGTGTCAGAAAAAACATTCCGGATCCGTGGGAGGCAGTAGACAAAATTAACAAATGGCGTGATTCTGGAAAGCCGGTTAAGCTGCTGATAACAGAAACGGACATCAATATGTATGCAACGATCCGGAAGTTTGATTATCGGGAGAAGGGCGGGGAGCCTGGAGATGTATACTTTGATATTGAATTTAAAGAATTCAAATTCATAAAGATTCGTGAAGTGGTAAAAGTGGCGCCGAAGGTAGAGCAGCAGTCTGACAGACCAGAAACGGCCGCCACGGCCAACACCTATACTGTTGTGAAAGGAGATTGCCTGTGGGTTATTGCTAAAAGATTCTATGGCAATGGGGCGCAATATCCAAAAATATTTGCTGCAAACAGCCCCCCTATTCAGAATGCAGATTTGATATATCCCGGACAGGTATTGACGATTCCATCATGATCGAACTGTATAAAGAAAGAGAAAAATATAAAGTGGCCGTAGTTCAGGAAACGCTTATTTCCTGGATCGAGGAAGCTGTCACCTCAATGACCTGGGGTGGCAGCAAAAATGAAGCTTCGCGCACTCTGAATATGGAAGTGTTGAAAGTGGAAGGAAAGACAGATTTTCCGAATGGAAGTTGTGTTGTGGTTTATAATGCGTCTGATGAAGAACTGATGCGGTATATCATTACAAAGAAAAGCAAAACCAGAAGCAGTACGACAATAAAATATACTGCCAGGGACATACGCTGGTGGCTTACGCGCAGTAAAATGGATAAGAAGTTTGAGAACATGACTGCTGGTGAGATATTTTTGAGTTTGTGCAAAACGCTGGGAATCAGCACAGGAACAGTGGAAGATACCGGAGTGAAATTTTCGGTATTACATTTTCTGAAAAAAACACCGTGGGATATGATTATTACGGCATTAACAGAAACTCGGAAACAGAGTGGGAAAAGATACACCACACGCATTAAAAACGGAAATCTGGAACTGATTGAAAAACTCAACCAGACAGCTCAATGGGTAATTGAGGAAGGCGTGAATTTGATAGATGCCTCTTATGATGAAAGCATAGAAAGCACATATACCCAGGTGAAGGTGGTCGGTAAAGATTCTAAGGGAAATGAAATATCTGCTGTTCAGAAAAACGAAGAAGCCCAAAAACTTTACGGAATCATGCAGGAATATGTCAGCCAGAGCAACAAGGCTACTCAGGCAGAAGTGAATGCAATCGCCGCCCAAAAGCTGAAAGAATTATCGGCATTGCAAAAAAGCGGTTCTATCAAAACCTATGGAATTGAAGGAGTTGAAACAGGTACGGGGGTATATGTGATCGATAATGAAACAGGGCTGGTAGGGGGCTTTTATGTGGAATCCGACAGCCACAGATACAGTAATGGCTACCATGAAATGAGCCTTACGCTGGCATGGACAGATGAATTGCCGGAAATAGAATATCAGGCACCTAAAGAATCGTAGGGAAGCCTGCAGAAAGGAGTGATAGTTTGAGTGCGGAGGCAGCAAGAATTATAAGTAAAATATCTGGCCGGAAACAGACAAGTGGATTTGAACCCATGCTAGGAACAGTATCGGCCATTTCCCCATTGACTGTAAAATTTGATGATGTGGGATTTGATGTGTCAGCGGGGTTGCTAGTGAATTCCTCATTTATGGGTCATAAAAGAAAGGGAGATATTACCTCTCCGGTCATGGATCTGCCAGATTCAGAAATTGAATTTAAGGGCGCCCTTTCTGCAGGAGATCGAGTTGTCGGTGTTGCAGTGGGCGGCACACACTATGTCATATTATGTAAGGTGGTGCCTGCATAATGGGAATTTTACCAGAGTTATCAGAAAAAATTACGGCAGATACTACCATAAAAACGTATAAGGACAGCCTGATAGGGAAACAAACTTTTAAATTTGATTTTGAAAAAAATGAGTTTGTCACAGATGTAATGGGGAATGCCATCATGACAAATAACCCCAATGAACTTCTGGAACAAGTGGTAAATAAAATTTTACATGATCGAAGATATAAAAATCTGATTTATCCAGATTCGTATGGAAATGAAGTTGATTTGATTTTAAATCAAGACGATCCGTATGAGGTGGTGGAGTGTGAATTGCGAAGGGTATTTACCGAAGCGCTGGTATATCACCCTCTGATAGCAAGCCTCAGCAATTTTGAGATTAAAGGGGAAGGAGATATGATTTTATGTGAATTTGTTGTGAATGGTATAGACGGAACATCCAGCCGTCATAGAGAGGTGGTGCGATATGTCGAAACAACCCAGCTATGATTTTATAAAAATGATTCAGGAAGGTACTCTGGATGTGGTGGAATGGCTGGCATTGCAGGATGAAGAAAGCATAAGGGAAAGGGTATACGAAAGAGTACCGGAGGGACTGGATACTTCTGTTGGAAGTTATGAATACGACGCCATTGAGCCTACCAATATGGAATTTGCGATAGTGTACTTTATGCTGAGAAATATAATATTGCTTGCCTTTCCGCAGCATTCCTTTGGCGAATGGCTAACACTGGCAGCAGCTTCCCGCGGGGTATACAGAAAAGGCGCAACATTTGCCAGCGGAAACCTTCTGATAACAGGCGCTGTCGGAACAGCAATTCCGGCCGGGACAAAATTTTCAAATACCATAACGGCGGGATCTGCTCTGGCAGTAAAATATTACACATCACAAAAGTATGCGGTGGTTGGAGATAACGGGCAAATAGAGGTGGAAGTGATTTCAGATGAAATAGGCGCCGCAGGTAACGCACAGGCGGAAGAAATCAATTTGAATTTATCGGATATTGAAAATCTGGTATCTATTAGTAATCCGGTAGCGTTTACAAATGGCGTGGATGAGGAAAAAGATGAATCTCTTTTGTCAAGGTTATTGGATAAAGTGAGAAACCCCATAAGCGGCGGAAATAAAAATGATTATAAACAATGGGCGAAAGAAGTTCCGGGAGTTGCCGAGGTGGAAGTTATTCCTTTGTGGGATGGGCCTGGTACCGTTCAAGTTATTATTATTGGCGAAGGCGGCTCTCCTATTCCGGATTTGGTGGATAGGGTGAAAGAACATTTAGATCCTTCAGATCATGAGGGGGAGGGAGAAGGAAGGGCGCCCATCGGGGCGGTTGTTACTGTGATTACAACAGAAAATTATGCAATCAGAATCGATATTACCGGCCTTGAATTTGAAGCGGGATACAGTTTGGTAAATACCCGGCAGAATATTATTGAAGCGGTGAAGGGGGAAGTTGCCAAAGTCAGCATTGGCGGTCTGGTGAGAATTCACTATGTGGAAGACGCTATTAAACATGTGCCAGGAGTAAAAGATTTTGGAAGCATATTGATGAATAAATCCGGCAGTAATATTCAGACGCCGGTTCATCTCAAGCCTTCTGTTGGGGAGGTGTATTTTGATGGAAATTAGCCGTGCTGATTTGATGATGGGATATGTGGAAAGCTATTACCGTGAAAGTTTGTTTTATACGGCTCAAAACAACGCTAAAGGGGAAGAACTGGACATTATTCATGCCATCATTGAAGATATGCCAAATCAATTTAATCCGCAGACAGCAACATGGGGTTTGGGATTATGGGAAGAAATGCTAGGGATTGGCAGGAGCACAGAGGATATTGCAGAACGGCGGAGCCGAGTTATGATGAAGCTGCTGACATTGCAAAGGATTACTCCTATTTCCCTGGAACGTCTGATAAAAAATGTTGCCGGGGCTAATGTAGATATTATCCGTAATATAGCGCCATATACATTCCAGGTCCGCATCAGAGATGATTCTTTGGATTGCAGCAGTGGATTGATCCGGAGGATTGTCGAGGATTATAAAGAGGCGCATATGGCTTTTTACCAGGCATATTATCTGGGGCAGATTGTCCTAAAAGAGCAATTTTATTTTAAGACAATTCATAGAATGGCTGTTTATTGGTTTGGCGAACAAGGGATTCTTAATGGAGGGTTTCTGTTGGATGGGAGCCGGCTGCTTAATACAGAATTTCCGCCTTATCATATGAAGGTGCGGAACCTGTTTTCGGTATTTAATTCAGAAAATGTATATCTGAAAAAAATAAACAATGCTTTTGCCTTCACGACAAAAGAAAAGTTTCCTGTTTTGATTATTCATACGTTTACATGCTATTGGTGGGGAGAAACTAAACACATTCTGAATGGTAAATATTTTCTGGATGGAGGAATCTGTCTGGATCGATTTTTCCCACCATATAAATTAAAGGTTTTCCATAGGGCTGCATTGGCTTTGCAGGGGCTTATTTCAGTTAAGGCTATGTGGAATACCTTTAGGATGGAAAATGCCCTGATATTTGAAATCAGGAGCTTATTTCGATATAAAATCTGTTGGTGGGAGGGCGCACTAAACGGAAAATACAAATTAGATGGGGAGAGGAATCTGGACAATGGATTTCCAGAGTATAAAGCAAAGGTAACACATCGGGGGGAAGTGGCTGCCAGAGAAGCCTTTTCAGCGCCCACGGTTACGGTCACACACAATTTATGGTATCTGGATGGGGCTGTTCCTCTGGACGGCAGCCAAACACTGGATGCTTATCAGAGTAAGGAGGTCTTAGAGTAATGGCAGAAAGTATTGTAACAGATATTGCAAGGGAAAAAATGCTGAAAGCGAGAGCGGGAGTGGCTCCGCTTCCCAAAATTGTGGGAATGGCATTTGGAGATGGTGCGAAGAATGCCTCTGGCGGTGTGATTGCCCCTGTTGCAGATCAGACAGAATTGCGCCATGAGCTTCTCAGAAAGGAAATTGACAGGTATGAAGTAGTTTCCCGGCTGGTTTACCGGTATGTCTGTACTTTGAATGAAGGAGAACTGGCAAACAAATACATCAATGAAATAGCATTATATGATGAAGATGGGGATTTGATTGCCATAAAATCATTTCTGGACAAAGGAAAAGACGAAGACCAGGAAATGGGATTCGAGATTGATGATACATTCTAGGAGGTGGGTTGATGGCAAAATATGATGTTTCTAATCCCAGGTATAGCAATCAAATGCGGATGCTGGAGAAGTCCGATCCGGCGCATGCCAATATCTTTAATCCTATGTTTCAGCAGCTTCTGAAAAATGATGAATGTTTGAAACATATCAAAGATGATGAAACGGATCAGACGTATCATTTCGGGGTGGAGAACGGGCTTCTGTATATAGAAACCGATACTTAAAATATCGCTATTTGATATTAAATAACAAAAAAATCGTAAAGCAACAGAATGTAGTATAGTGAGAAAGGCGGTAAATTTATGTCCGAAAGAATTTATGTAGCAGACAAGGCTACTCTGGATAAGGTGTATGAAAATACACAGAAGCTTTTGAATAATCTGGTTCCTCTGGATTCGCCGGTATATGGAATGATTATTCATGAAGCAGATCTGGATCCGGCCACGCGGGTTGAGTATATTGGTGCCAACAAGGACTTTACTCCTATGATGATGAATATGGATACCCATATCATGGATTATGGCTCTTGGGGGAATTGGGAGTGGCTGAAAGCCAATAAGCCGGTAATGGCGAACTGGGGAGGTGGAATAGAGTATTATCTGAATGAAAATGATTATACAAAAAAAGCCAGTGACGGCTCTGCTTCAGATGTGGCCAACGTAAATTATGCCGGGAATGCTATGGCAGTCATTAAAAAAATATATACCCATACTTATAAAATTGGGTATGACCGGTATGTGCTTTTTTGTGAGCGAAAGCTGACCGATGATTTCAAACCCATCGGTTTTGACGTGTTGGGAAAAGAACGGGATTATATGCTGATACCGTTGTTTTATGGCTCCATCGATGGAAATGGAAAGATGCGGAGTATTGCCGGTCAATGGAGTTGGGGGACGGCAACCGGAAACACAAGTGACACTAATGTGACTGCAAATGTAACAACAGAGGTGCAGAATGCAGCGATAAAAAAAACCGATCCGGAAGCCCTTTTCTTTGGCGGCGCCTTAATGAATACGCTGGCTGATATATGCGTAATGCTTACGAGGTCCACAAATACCCAGGCATCATTTGGGGCAGGCATGTCAACGTCATATGTAAATGATAAAGAGCAGAAACACGGGACAAAGGTAAATACAGTCATTGGCGGCGGCCAGTTTTATGGATCGAAGGATGAAAAGAGCTTTAATAAGGTTTTTCATTCCTGTGTCCTGGGATCGCAAATGCTCTGGCAGAGGGATCCATATACATTGTTGGTAAATGGCATTATTAAAGTAAGCCCGGATTATACCTATGACTTGACCGGAGCCAAATACATTGACACTGGGGTGAAGCTGGCGTCAAATAATTATTATGCCATCACTCAGGTGATTCCTGGATTTGGGGCGGTTCCTACTGCGGAAGTGATTTGTACTTCTTTAACCGGTTATTGCGACCACACATGGGTAACGGCTACGGATGTGCGAGTATCGTTCCGGCTGGGCGACTGCGACAACGGGGCTAACGGCGGCTTGTTTTCCCGCGCGTTCGACCGTACCGCGGCTCGCGCCTGGTGGAGCGACGGCGCCTCGCTTCTTCAGGCACAACCTGTCGCTGCGTAGCAGCGTAGGGGGTTTGGGGGTCTTCCCCCAAAAAGGCTTTTAGGGGGTTTGGGGGAATTCCCCCAAAGGGTTTTATATTTTTTGCAAAATGAAAAATGCACCTACGAAAAACAGGGGTTGTCGGGGCGGCTTTAGCGGGCGTTCCGGCTGGGCAACTGCAACAACGGGGCTAACGGCGGCTTGTTTTCCCGCACGTTCAACAATACCGCGGCTAACGCCTGGTGGAACAACGGCGCCTCATTTCTATCTTAGAATGGAATAATAATACAAATGCCACCGACAATCCTACACCTCTGACGGTTGAAATACCGGTATATCCGCCATTATTGGTTTTGGTGAGTGGAAATTATTCCGATGCAGGTGTTGCAAGTACAATGATATGTAGGAAAGTGACAAGGAGATAGAAGCAAATGTCTTATGCATACGATATTGAGAAAGTTTTAGAAGTACCGTGGGTGAAGAAAAAAAGTTATAGATACCTTTATCAAATAGCCTGCCAGAAGAAGGTGATTATCCGCGCTTTTGAGCGTATGAGAAAGAAAAAGACAACCAGGAAAGAGATTGTAGAAATCGAAAATGATTTTGATAAGTGGGTTGAAAAAATCCAGATAATGCTTATCAATACAAAACCCAAAGGATGGCATGTAGAACATCCGGAACTGGCATTTAAACCTAAAATGCACAAGCCGATAACGATTAGGGAAGCTGGAAAAACCAGAACTATTTATGTTCCGAGTGTGGTGGAGCAATGGGTTCATCATATCATTATTTTAATTTTGGAACCTATTTTACGTGGAAGTGCCTATGCGCATACTTATGCTTCCTTTCCTAAAAGAGGTTCTCACAAAGGGAAAAAGGCCATAAGCAGATGGATTCACAGAGGAAAAGGCATAAGGAATCATGCGGTGTGCGATATTCGTCATTTTTACGATCATGTCAGATATTCGATTGTGCGGAAAAAATTACAAAAAAGGGTTCATGACAATTTTTTTCTGCATTTGATTGATGTATCTATGCGGCAGTTTTTGGTTAGAGGAATTCCGCTGGGATTTTTTCTCAGCCAGTGGCTTGCCAATTTTCTGCTACAGGAGATGGATTATATGGTGAAAAATGTATATGGTATTGCTCATTACACCAGATACATGGATAACCTTACTTTTATGGATGATAACAAAAAGAGACTTCACAGGGCTATTAAAGGGGTTATGTCATGGCTTGGCAAGCACCGTTTAAAATTAAAGGGTGATTGGCAGGTATCCAGATTTGACTATGTAAAAAAGAATGGAAAGAGAACCGGGAGGCGCATATCGGCAATGGGATTTTATTTCTACCGTGACCGTGTAATTATGAGAAAGCATATCATGATTCATCTGGCAGCGGCCGCAAGGCGGATAGGTAAAAAGAAGGAAAATCACCAGGCATTTCCCAAAAAACTATGCAGCAGTTTTATTTCTTTGATGGGGTGGGTATCATGCACTGATACCTACGCATGGTATCTTGTAAATGTCAAACCGTTTGTGAGGGTAAGGCATATTAAAAAAATCATATCAAAGTTGGCAAAGGAGGACAACAGGAATGACAAACTGGCAAGAAGAATTATCTGTGCGACATCCTGAAGCTCTGGAAAGCCTTAATCGAAGGGGCTATATTCAGAGAAAGGATATTCAGCCGTATGAGAAGGAAAATCCGGATGGCACAACGGAAACCGGCTGGAAATGCCAGAGCAGATTTATTTCAGAAGAAGAATATAATTTGCTTCTGGTTCAGGAGGAAATGAATCAAAATACCAATGATAATCTGCTTGTAAGTATGGCGGCCCAGGCTGAAATCTACGAGCGGTTATTGGAACAGGAACAAAATCAGTTGGCAACAATGGCTGCAATAGCAGAAATCTATGAGAAGCAAAATGGAGGTGTTTAATTATGCTGGAATTGTATATCAGACTTGTGAAAAGCGGAATGAGAACGATTGAGAGCGTGCCGGATCAATTTAGGGAGGCGGTCAAGGAAGCACTTGGGCTGGCAAAAGAGGCTGATTCTTAATGATTTCAGGCTCTTTTTGTTTGTAAAAATTATAGGAAGGAGGGCTTATGTTAGAGGATTTGGATGAAGCTGCATTGCTTGAACTGTTAGAACTCTATATGGAAATGGTAGAAAAGCAGGATGAAGTTATCTGCAGACTGGGCAGGCTTGTTTCTCGTCAAGCTACGGACATTCTGCATTACAAAAACATTCTCAACATAGAGAGTGAGGAAGACAGGATTTTAGAGCAGGATAAAAGACTTGCAGAGGAAGCAATGCGAGAATATGAAATGACAAAATTAGAGCCATAAGGCTCTTTTTTTGTGGAAGGAGGTGAGAAATTTGGATTTAACAGCAATTGCCATCGCTATGAGTATTCCCAGTGCAATTACCGGATTCTGTTTCTGGTGTCTGGAAAAACGTATTGACAGAAGAAATAAAGAACTGGATGAAAAGGAAGCTGCCAGGGAAGAAAATGAAATTCTTATGGTAAAAAGCATTGGGGCGGCCATTGCCCTCGGCGAAGCGGCTGCTCTGGCATTGAAAAATGGGCATACAAACGGAGAAACAGAAGCAGCCCTGGAATATGCCCGGAATGTTAAGCATGAACAGAAAGAATTCCTGCAGCGGCAGGCCATCGATCATTTATATTAAGGAGGACGTCTTATGGAAACTTTATTAACTAATATGTCAATGATTCTTCTGGTTGCGGCGGCAATCTGTACGCTGGTATCAATCATCACAGAGTTTACAAAGGAAATCGGAATTCTGAACCGGATTCCCACAGATCTGCAGGTGTTGGTACTCAGCATTATTATCTGTACCATCGTCTTTTTCGCATATATTTCTTATGCAAAAATCAGCTTTGTGTGGTACTACCTGGTTGCCACTATTTTTGCGGCTTTTGTCATTGCAATTATCTGTACAAAAGGCTGGGATTATCTGATCGGTATCTGGAAAAGGTTCTATCGAAAGGAACTGTAAAAGGGAGTCAAAAGTATGGAGAAAAATAAGCAGGAATTTATCGAAATGGTAGGTGCCTGGGCGAAAAAAGATATGGAGGTCAGCGGAGTGCTGGCCTCCATTACTATTGCACAGGCGATACTGGAATCAGGGTGGGGGTCTTCTGAACTGGCGCTTCATGCCAATAATTTTTTTGGTATGAAAACTTCTCTCAGTGGGAACACATGGGAATCTGTATGGGACGGAGAATCAAAATACACTAAACCTTCTCCGGAACAGGACAGCGCCGGGAATGAAACAATGAAGGTATCAGATTTTAGAGCATACCCCACTATCGAAAATAGTATCAGGGATCATTCTCTTTATCTGACAGGCGCAAAGAAGGCAGGTGTATTAAGATTTCAGGGATTAGCCGGGGAAAAGGATTACCGGAAGGCGGCACAGATTATCCGAAATGGAGGATATGCCACAGATATAAAGTATGTCCAGAAGGTATGCAATATCGTAGAAGAATATGGGCTCACAGTGTTTGATAAGGAGGAAAAAGCATTGAAAATTATGGATCGAACAGCAAAAAGAAACCCGTGCTATAAGGCTGGAACAGTCATTACCCCTGGCGGGGGAATGATTCACAGTGTCGGTTGCCCTCAGCCGGATCCGGAAGTGTTTGCTTCTATCTGGAATAGCGAAGGCGCGAAAGTCTGTGTCCATGCTGTTGCCGGTAAAGATGGAAATATACTTCAACTGTTGCCGTTCAATATCAAAGGATGGCATTGCGGAAGCGGAAAGAAAGGGAGCGGCAATAACACGCTGATCAGCCTGGAAATGACGGAGCCGGCAACCATAAAATATACAGGCGGTTCAAACTGGATTGAGCTGGGAGATGGTTCCGGAACGAAGGCTCATGTGCTTTCCACATATCGGCAGGCAGTAGAATTTTTTGCATATATTGCCAAAAAATACGGATTCAATCCTCTGGACAGCAACTGCCTTATGAGCCATCATGAGGGCAATCAGAAAGGGATTGCTTCCAATCATGGTGATGTGGAGCATATCTGGAATAAGTTTGGTCTGTCCATGGATCAGTTCCGCAGGGATGTAAAAAAGACAATGGAAGGCGGTAAAATTGAATTCGGTACCGTGACAGAAACCAATACCGGATCGCAGAAAGTAAATCCTTTGGCTGGTACCGTGGCAGTTTCCTATGCCGGTGATGATGGGCTGAATATCAGAAGGGAGCCAGGGTATGGCGATAATGTGGAGCGTATTGCCAGAAAAGGTGATTTCTTCACGGTAGTGGGAATATCTGCAGATGAACGCTGGTATAAGCTGAGTGACGGTCTGTTTATTACCACCATTCCCGATTATGTTGCATTTAAAGCAACTGAAGCGCAGAAGGTGGAAACAGGAGATGGAAAGTATTTTCGTGTTCGCACGTCCTGGCATGGCGGCGAACAGATCGGAGCTTTCAAAAACAAGGAAAATGCAGTTGAACTTTGCCGCCAGAATGCCGGGTATAAGGTATTTGACGATACCGGAAAAGAAATTTATCCGTGTGTGGAAGAAGCCGGCGCTGAGTTCAAGGTGAGAGTTTCCATAACAGATCTCAGGATTCGCAAGGGACCTGGCACCACATATGATTATCAGAAAAAGAACGGAAAAGCACTTCACACCGGAGAGGGTGTATTTACCATTGTGAAAACCAGCGACGGACAGGGAGCAAGGCTTTGGGGGCTTCTGAAATCCTATGAAAAGGATGAAGACGGCTGGATCTCTATGGATTATACAGAACAGATTTGAGCCGGAGCCGTTCTATCAAAAAATGATATAAAATAACATCATGCGATAGAATCTCTCTTTTTCCAATTTATTTTACCCTTATATGGTAATCTAAAATGGAAGGAGCAAACACGCATGATTAAACTTTTACTTTCAGCACGTCTGGGAGAGAAGCGCCTGACACAAGCTGACCTGGCGCGGATGACTGGCATTCGGCCCAACACAATCAATGAATTGTACCACGAGATTGCCGAAAGGGTGAGTCTTGAACATCTGGATCTGATTTGCGAAGCCCTTGAGTGCAATCTGAATGATTTGATTACCAGAGAGCCGAACAAAGAGTCCAAAATAGTACATACGCGAACAGGCAGCTCTAAGTCAGACGAAAACAGGTAGGTGCTGCAACATCTGCCTGCTAAAGAGGACGTCCCATAAGGGCGTCCTCTCTCATATTAGCATAAGTTCGGGTATTGTGAAAATGGAAATTATTGGGCAGACAAGAAGCACTCTAAGTAGCCAAGATTCAGATTATTATCCAAATATCCTTCCATAATGGTTCTCACATAAGATTTACTGGGTATCCCTGGAACCGCCTGCTGATTCATTATATATGCCATTCCTGTGATGGCTTCTCCATTATCCATAGTGACCTCTATATCTTCTTTGTGATAAAAGGATGGATAACCTTCATATCGATCCAAAGAAAACTCTGATCGGCGGTCAATTTCCCATACCACAACGGGGACATTGGAACCAGCGTCCTTTTTGATGGTTGCATATGCCGGACCACGCATAGAGCGGAAAATCAGAGTCCAGTCCTTTAATATCCCCTTTCCCCATATGGTAGCTGTTGGGCAACGCCAGGACATTTGTTCAATATTTAAGTTACTTCCATAGGCGATATATAATTTTTTCATGATTTTCTCCTTTCCCCCGTCAAGCCGTTAGGTCAGCTGTTTAATTATGCTACTCTGCAAACCATGCCAGCAGATTTCTTTAAAGGTGTCATAAGCCAGAGGCGGCAGGTTTTGAATTCCTCTCCGGAAAGACCCAGGCGGCGGGTAAGTACATTTCTCATAATTGTTACTTTCTGCTGAGGGGTGTATCCTTCCATTGAGCGGAATGTGATTTTTTCAGTGCTTTCAATAGCCCATGCGCTCATGGCAAGGCAGAACTGAATATATGCTTTGATTTTTCCGTCATGCAGAGTGCTGTTAAAAAGGCGGAATTCAACAGTTCCCTTTGTAAAGTAAGAATGAAGATTGACGCCATGATAACGGGTTTCGTTATAGTGCGCGTGATTGATTCCACCGAAATAATTATCGTTTGCGGAGCTGTACCAGATGCGTTCTGCTTCACTTTTTGTCAGCTGGGAGCAGGACTTCATTTCTTTCAAGATGTTTTCATTTAATTTTTTGCACCAGCGGGATCCGCGGCTTCCAATTTCTAAAGCGTCATAAATTAAATCCTGGCGAGAGATCATGAAAGTCACAAGTCTTTTTAGAGAATCTGGAGTATGGTTTGCCCCGTCCACATGAATATGGATACCACAACTGCTATTTGCAAAAGCACCGGCATTACTTAATTCTTTGACGATATTTTGAAGCAATTCAATGTCTTTATAGTTCAAAGGCGGAGTTACAAATTCTACTTTGTGTTCATCACAAGCACGACCTTTTTTAACATCTTCATTGATTGAACTGTCACGCATGATTTTCCATGACCTTCTGGAAGAATCTTTGATAGTCCGTGTATAGTAAGGAGATCCTTTCGGAGCTGAAGGGGTGCTGTTTAAAACCTTCGCAACTACTTCCGCTGCCTTTTCTCTTGTGATACCGGTCATCTCGATTTCTACTCCAAAGCGCTGTTTCTTTAACATGTTTATTTCCTCCTTATAATTAACATATTGATTAAAATGATTAACTTCTTGATGATTCTATTCTATCATATGGGTTTGGGATGTCAATAGTTTTTTGATAAAAATAATTAAAAAGCTGATTATTTTTATTGACATAGTGATTATAAGAAGGTATAATTTGAGAAAAGGAGGGATATTATGATTAAATGTAATCTCTGTACCTATATGGGAAACAATAGAATGAAGATTCAGGATGTTTGCGATAAGACGGGGCTGGCCCGGAATACTGTTGGCAACTTATATAAAGATAATGCCACAAGAGTTGATTATAATACTATGAGCAAATTATGCGAGCTGTTTCAGTGCAGCGTAGGGGATCTGTTTGAATTTATTCCTTCACCTCAAGAATGAAGCCGTGACATTATTGTGACATTAAGCCGCTTCCTAAATAAATGTAATGTATGGAATAGGTGTAATGAAGGGGAGAAAAAAGAGATTTTAACATATGTTATAACAAAAAATCTCCCAAAGGATGTCGAGTTCGAGTAACGGATAAAATCCCGGAAATGCTGATAAAATGGGCATTTCCGGGATTGTTTTTTGCCTGTTGGCTCTAAAATGGCTCTAATTATTTGAGGAATACTGGATTTGGGGCGGGTATCATGATACCTGCTTTTTTAATACAGAGGAATTTCGCCCTCATAGTTGTCGGCTCTTTCCAACAGAGGACCGGTTGCACCCATTGTAAAAGCTATATTACTGCTTCGGATAGACAATAGTTCCATTTCAATCTTTAGATTAAGAAAGTCTAATATCTGCTGATTAAGCTGAATTATACCATTCTCTGAAATATTTACCCAACAGTATGACCGCCCTTTGTATTTGACAAATTCGCCCTCTGCGGTCTGATAATTCAGTAAAGCCGGATTATCAGTAAGAATGTGTCCTAACTTTGATGGTTCTAACAATCCTTTTCTTGTCACACAAAAGCCGCCAGTGACCTTGCTTCCAGTAAAAAGATAGACTTTTCTCTCTGCTGTGGCGTTGTACTCTGTAAGAGCCTGTGTTGGGAGATGGATTGTCAAGTCATCTCGTATCAGCGATTTTCCGAAAATAAATTTACCGCCTTTATTCATCTGTGGCATATATCATCAACTCCTTTTCTTAAAAGTGGAAGTCCACTATACCACAAGAAAATTCAAATGTCACTAAGGCTCTCTAAAGTGTAGCAGATATTGAGATATTTTATATTTGATATGTATTAAAATAGCACATTGCAATGAGTTCTTTTTTGCTGAAAGTTCATATTATTATATGAGTTTACTTCAAAATACATGGTTTCTCCTAAATATCCTGCATTTAATTCTGTTAAACGTCCATTTGCCCAATTATTGGTGCTTCGCTTATCAAACCAATGCAGCCATTCACAGTCAGTTTAATAAATTACGCCAAAATAATATTGACAATCATAATTTAGACTGCGAATATATTCTTTCAATTTTGGCATATCGGTTTTGATGTAGTCAGATGTTGACATGGCATTTCCACCATCATATTTTAATTCTATAATAGCAGCTATATCAGTCATTTTTTCAGACAACCATTTCTTTTCTAACGTCATATCCATTTCAACAATAACTAAATCTGCAAAAAATTTTAGTTCCTTAAAATAAAATTCGGGATAAATATATAGGTGATTTTGTTGAAGCAAAAAATTTAATTCGTTTTGCAAGTGGTGGTATAAACTGCATTGAAGGCTTGCTTCTTTTATTAGAAAGCCATTACCATAATCAGTGCAGATATTACGGAGCCAAATATTTTTTATTACTTTATCAATTTCTTTTCGGATACTCTTTTTTATCATTGTGTGCTCCTTTTGGTGGATATAGCTTTTGTCTATTCATTTTCGGGATATATTTTGACAGAGATACCTCTAACACCTTTTTTCACAATCTTACTGTCATCAAGAATACTTTGCTTAACGGCGTCTAAATCCTTTGAGAGTGCTTCAATCGCCCGTTGGTGTTCTTCCTCTGACGAGAAGCGTTCCGTATCATTCAAAAGGTTCTCCTGCAATTCCCTTGCTTTCATATATACGCCCAACTTATGATTGAGCAGGGAGTTCTGAAAGGATATTTTGATTGTAGCGGGATTGAAACTTCCGTCCTCGTATCTCTCTGCTTCAAAGTTCATATCTAATTGTTCGTCCATTTTCAAAATTAAAGACAATACATCTGACACTGTTTCTATATCAAAATCCATGAAAACATTGATACTGATACCCAAAGCATTTGCAATTTTCAGCAGTTGGTCGGGCTTGGGATTGCGGATGCCATATTCATATTTTTTTATAGTGGCTGAATTGATGCCGGAAAGCTGACCGAGCGTTTCCTGCGATATACCACGCAAATTCCGAAAGTGTTTAATCTTTTCCCCGGTAGTCATGCCAATACCTCCAATTTATGTGATTTTCGTTAGTGCTTAGTTCAATTCTATCACATCAGGACACATTTGTGTATAAAAAATTAAAATAAATACTTGACGTTCACAAAAGTGTACCGTATAATAAGAACATAAAGGTCACATATGTGTACCAAAAATAAAAAAGGAAAGGACAGGACTATATGGAGAATGGAAAGAAAATGTATGTAACGGCAGAGGAAGCGGCTGAAATGCTTGGCGTATCAACGGGTTATGCCTACAAGATTATTCGGGGGCTGAATGAGGAACTGAAAGCAAAGGGCTATCGGACAATCTGCGGCAAAGTCCCGACAAAATACTTTGAAGAAAAATTCTACGGTCTGACCGTAGCCATGTAGGAAAGGAGAGATTTTATGTCAGCGACAAGGGACGGAAAGATGTGGCGTTGCCAGTTCTATTATAAGGACTGGCAGGGCGTAAGCCACAAGAAGAACAAGAGGGGATTTAAGACAAAAGCGGAAGCGGAACAGTGGGAGCGTGACTTCCTGCAACAGCAGCAGAGGAATTTAGACATCAATTTTGAAAACTTCGTACAAATCTATTATGAGGATATGGAACACCGTCTGCGTGAAAACACCATGCGTACAAAGAAATTCATTATTGATTTGAAAATCATTCCGTATTTCAAGAAAAAGAATATGAATGAGATTAAGGCTTCCGACATTCGGGCTTGGCAAAATGCACTGATGAAAAAAGGATATTCGGAAACGTATCTGAAAACAGTCAATAATCAGTTGTCGGCTATTTTCAATTATGCGGTTCGGTACTATGATTTGAAAGACAATCCATGCAGGAAAGCCGGGAGTATCGGAAAGAGCCATGCAGGGGAAAAGGAGTTTTGGACGAAGCAGGAGTTTAAGCAGTTTCTTGTGACTGTGGAGAACAAGCCGGAAACAAAAATGGCGTTTCTGCTCCTTTACTGGACGGGAATGAGGATTGGAGAATTACTTGCTCTTACCTACAATGATATTGACTTAGAGAAGCGCACCATTTCCGTAAACAAGTCTTATCAGCGGATAGAGGGAAGGGATATTATCACACCGCCTAAAACGCCAAAGAGCAAACGTATCATAACGATACCGCCGTTTCTGACAGAAGAATTAAAAGAGTATACTTCGCACTTATACGGAATTATGGCAGACGAAAGAATGTTCCGTTTTACAAAATCCTATATGGAGCATGAGATTATCAGAGGTATCAAGGCTTCGGGAGTGAAAAGAATACGCTTGCACGATATTCGTCACCCGTATGTCAAGCACAAACTAAAAAATTTATCAGATAATCGATCGGGCAGCTTATCCGCAGAGGACAAGCCCGCCCGACCAGTCTTTTATAACTTGATTTTTGGCTTACTTTAACCCATATCAATAAGGTTCATTCCCAGCGACACAGAAATCTTTTATCTTCCATTCAATCTTTATCTGGTTATCTGGAAATACGCTGATCTTCTGGATCAGTTTGTTTGCGAGTGCCTCTGTCAGCCCTTCTGCAACAGTAACATCATCAGCGATGGATTTCAACTGGGATTTTGTATCATTGTCCATCTGCTTCTGGTTGATTTCCGTAGAGAGCGCGGCGTGTGCCTGTTTCAGACGGTTCAGTTCTTTATCGCAGGCTGATTTCTGCTCCAGGTAACTATCCTTATCTATCTCTTTCAGAAGAAAACGCTCATAAAGAAGCCGTTTTTCTGTCTGGCACTTCCGGATCAGGTTCTGGTATTCTGTCTGCCTGGTAAGCTGGATATCCAGACTGCCGGTTCCGGGCAGGCTGTCAAAGTTTAAAATAATTCCTGCCTGTTTTGCCAGGACTTCATAGATCAGGCTTTCTAACTCCTTTTCCACAATCCGCAGGCCATGGCATGGTGATGTGCTGTCAACAGAAGTATAACGGCAGATAAAATAAGGTTTTTTAGCGGGTATGCGCCCCATAGCATGTTCACAGCAGCCGCAGAACACTTTCCCTCGTAAAGGGTATTGCTGGACATTCCTCTTGACACTTTTGAAATGCAGCAGCTTTGCCTGAACCTGATCATATAATGATCTGTCAATAATGGGTGGGTGATGGTCGGGGATCTTGAACCATTCGCTTTCCTTTTTCAACTGAACACACCGCCCGCCGATCTCCCGTACTTTCCGTTTCCCCATAACGTAAGTGCCTGCATACCGTTCGTCACTTAAAATCCGGAGGATCGTCGTTCGCTGCCATATTCCCCGGCATCTGGAAACATCATGATAGTTCTTTCCTTTGGATGCCTTATATTCCCCAGGGGTAATTATTCCTTTTTGAAAGAGTGCTTCAGCTATCTGGTGGGCGTCATGCCCCTCAAGCGCCATCTGGAAGATCAGACGAACGTTCGGGGCAGTTTCCTCGTCGATCTCCATCCTGCCATCGGCTCCTTTCTGGTAGCCATATGGACAGACAACGCTCTGGTATTCCCCTCGCTTCATTTTTACATATTTGGCCGTCCTTGTTTTCACAGACATATCCCGGCTGTAAAACTCGCTGATCAGATATTTGACAGCCATGCCGATGCCGCCTGTATCGCCCTGGTGCTGTGCGCTGTCGAAAGCGTCCTCGACAGAGATAAAGCGCACTCCGAATACTGGAAAGACACGTTCCATAAAGTATCCTACCTCGATCATGTTACGGCCAAAGCGGGAAAAATCTTTCACAAGGATACAATGGATTTCCCCTGCCCGTACCCGGTCGAGCAGCTTCTGGACAGCCGGACGCTCAAAATTTGTCCCGCTGTGTCCGTTGTCAATAAATTCCTCTACCTGTGCGTTGGGGATCCCTTCCATATCGTCCGCATAGCTGTGAAGGAGGCTGAGCTGGCTGTGTATGCTCAGGCTGTCTACCTTTAAGTCCTCAATGGAAAGCCGCACATAAAGGGCGATAACGTAATCCATGGAAGCGTTATTCATGTGCCAGTACCTCCTTCACCTGTTCAAAGCCGCATTTAAAGCGGAAAACAATCTCGACATTCCGCCGATCCCATACCGTCACCTTTTCAATCAGTTCATCCACAAGACGCGCCGTAAGTTCTGTATTGCCGTCGATCACAGCCAGTTTTTTTGCAAGGCTGGAAAACTTATGAAGCTGTTTTTCCAATTCCTTCTGCTGTTCTTCCAGAGCCTGCGCCTTTGCCATATCTGCCGTGATACGGTTTTCGTAATCCTGTTTCAATTCCAGGTATTCCCCACTGGTCAGTATGCCTGTTACAAGGTTTTCATAAAGGCTCCGGAGGAAACTTCGGTTTTGTTCTACTTCCGCAAGAAGGCGTTTCTGCTCCTTTTCTGCTGACGCCTTCCGTTGGGTTATCCTGGGATCCTGCTCCTTCAGACGCAGGTTATCTCCAATAACGTTCTCTGCTTCCTGCATGATGTAGGCAAGAATAATATCAAACAGTTCGGTTTCCTTCAGATACACGCCAGGGCAGAAGTTTTTCGCGATTCTGCTGTTGGAAATACAATGGAAGGCATATTCCCCGTGGCAGCGTTTCCGGTGGAGGTTCTTTCCACAATGTCCGCAGAAGATACGCCCGCGCAGGACATTCTCCGTATAGGGGATATTCGTCTGTGCTTTGCCTTTTTCCGCCGCCTGCCTGCGTAATTCCTGAACCTTTTCAAACAGTTCACGGCTGACCAGCGGCTCATGGGTGTCACGGACAACGATCCATTCCTCCGGGGCGGTGGGAACCTGCTTATGGCCTACAGTCTTTGTTTTTCCCTGCACCATATCGCCAACATAGACTTCATCCGTAAGGATTTTTATGAGTGTCCATGTCTGCCAGTTCCCGCTCCCCATCAAACGGCTGGGTTTGATCAGGCCGCATTTTACCAGGTAAAAGCCGGGGGTGATGATACCCTGCTCATTTAGCCGTGTGGCGATCCGGTTCAGGGATACCCCGTCTGCCGCCCACTGGAAGATATCACGGACAGCCGGTGCGGTTTCCTCATTGACGAGCAGCTTGTGGCAATTATCCGGGTCTTTACGGTAGCCATACGGGGGCCGTGCGCCGACATAATCGCCGGATTTCATGCTCTGGCGAGTCTGCGACCGGACTTTGCGGCTGATGTCGGCGGCGTAAGCCTCGTTTACCATGTTTTTGAACGGCAGTATAATATGCTCCCCGTTGTTCTGGTTTGTTTCACTGTCATACTGGTCATTGACAGCGATAAAGCGTACCTGCCGGGCCGGAAAATATTTTTCAATATAATAGCCGGTGTCTATTGTGCTGCGCCCCAGGCGGGATAAATCCTTAACGATGACACAGTTGATTTTGCCGGCCTCTATATCTGCCAGCATCTTCTGAAAGGCGTCGCGCTCAAATGTCCGCCCGGTTATCCCGTTATCCGTATAGATTCCGGCTGCCTGGATTTCCGGGTGGAGGGCTGTGAAGGACTCCATGATCTTTTTCTGTGTTTCCAGGGAATCGCCGCGTTTTCCGTTATATTCCACCGAAAGACGGATATAGAGGGCGGCGTTCCACATCTTCATGCCGGATTCAGACGGTTTTGGGACAGTTCCTTTTCTGCTTTTCCGTGCCATTTATACGGCCTCCTTTCCTTTGGTGTCCTGTCCGGACAGAGATGCGGAGGTGAAGGATACCCTTTCGGTTCCAACTCCATTATCGTCCTGTCCAGGCATGGGCGCGGCATGGGCGGAGAGCCGGTCCATAATCGCCTGGTATTCCATCTGGTAACGAAATGTGATCTGGAGGTCGTCTTTTTCCAGGACGCGGATGGATTGTATCAGGGCGATCACAGCCCTCCGGTCAATTTTTTCCATGCCGGAGAACCGCTTAAAATGCTGTATCCACCGTAACCGGTCATGGGAACTGCCTTTTACCGCGTCCATTTCCTCCCGGAGTTTGGCGGCGGCTTCCTTCAGACGGCGGATGTCTGCATGGTAACTGTTTTTTAAAGATTTATAATCGTCCTTGTTCAGCAGCCCCGTCACGAAATTCTCATACAGGGTGGACTGGAAGCGTGTCAGGCTGGCAAGCTGCTCCTCATTTTCCATAAGCTGCGCTTTATATTCCGCGATCAGTTCCTGGTTGACCTGTTCCTCGCTGATGTCCCGGAGCAGTTCCTCCAGGGAAACCACATTCCCGATGTGGGCTTTCAGGCTTTCCGTAATGCAGTCGGTCAGATCCTGCTCACGGAGCATGACCGGGTGGGCACAGCCGTTCTTTTTCCCGGTCGGGCAATAGTAATAAAAATACTTGCTGTCCTTATAGGGGACAGTTTTCCGTGTCATACGGGCGCCGCAGGAGCCGCAGATCAGGATGCCGGAGAACAGGTACACTTTCTTGCCGTTGGGCGCGGTGCGCGTGTCAAGCCCCATAATTTTCTGCACAAGGTCATAATCCTGCCTGCGTATGATCGGCTCGTGCGCGTTTTCTGTCCGTATCCATTCTTCGGAGGGCTTTTCAACCAGGTCTTTGACTTTATGGTTATAAGTCGTCTGCCTCCCCTGCACAAGTGTCCCGGTGTAGGTTTCATCCTTTAATATACGGATAATTGTGGTAGCTGACCATTTTGCCTTCTCCTTATCGGCAAAACCGCCGCTGGGGTGGGGAAGGCCCCGGTTCTCCTTATATGCCAGCGGGGAAAGGATGCCGGACTGGTTCAGGCTTTCCGCGATCTTTGCCGCACTGTAGCCGTCTATCTTTTTGCGGAAAATATCCTGCACGACTTTGGCGGCAAAGCTGTCTATGGCCAGCTGATTGTGGTTTTCCTTTGATTTCTGGTAGCCGTATATGGGGCAGGCGCCCACAAAGTCGCCGTTTTTCCGTTTCGTCAGGAGGGCGCTGCGGGTCTTTACGGAAATATCGTGGCAATAGGCGTCGTTTAGAATGGTTTTCAGGGAAATGTTCAGGTCGTCGCCGTTGCTTTCATGGGCGGTGTCTATCCCGTCCGTGATTGCGATAAACCGGACGCCGTAAGCCGGAAAGATCTGGCGGAGATAACGCCCGGTTTCTATGTACTCACGCCCAAGACGGGAAAGGTCTTTCACGATCACGCAGTTGATCTTCCCCTCACGGATGTCCTGCATCATGGCCTGAAACTGGGGGCGGTCAAAAAGGATCCCGCTGTAACCGTCGTCCACATGCTCCGATACCAGTTCAATCTCCGGGTGGCTTTTTAAGAAATCCTCTATCAGCTTCTTCTGATTGGTAATGCTGTCGCTTTCGTTCTCCTTATCCATGGAATAGGAAAGCCGCAGGTATTCCGTTGCTCTGTATTCAGGCATTAAAAAATCACTCCTTTTCTTTTTACGGACTTCCCCCATAAATCAAAGAGTGATTCGGATTTGCCTTATTCAGTTTATTCTTTTTCCAGTTCCGATGATAGCACAATCCTACGGGAAAGTCAACGCTTTAAAGCGTTAAAATAAAATCAAATCAAGATTCGTTTCAGGCAGTCCTCCAATGAGGCTCCGTTTTCCGCAAACTGCACCCGGACGGTAAACCTGCCGCATTTGAAACAGTATGGGTTTTTGATCTGCCGTACAAATTCGGCAATCCGCTCCTCCCTGGTAAGAGTTTTGTCTACGGATACTTCCCTGATGTCAACCAGGGAGGGAGCCTCCATACTTGCATTTTTCTTCATATCCATACCTCCAGTCATTACCCGCGGAAACGGTAGGGGAGTTTCCTGCCGCCACGCTGTCCGTTATACTTTTCCAATATTACACGGGCGAAGCGGAGGGCCGTGTTGCTTGTGGAAAAATCCGCCCGCCCCCTGCGGTTGATCTCGTCCGGGTCGCACTGGGAGAGCCGGGAGATAAAAGCCTTGTCGTTTACCTCCGTATCATAGGTTTTTACAAAGAGCGCCATGCCCGACAGGACAGCGGCGGTCAGGGAACGGGGATCCCCCTGCCAGGTATCCCATAAAAGCTGCAACATGCGGGTAAAGGACGCACCTCCCAACAGGCGGTAAGCGTTCACCAGAGCGCGGGTGGATACGATCTCGCCGGTTTTTCCATGGCTTTTTCCCAGTGCCCATGTAAAACCGCAGTTCTCCACTAACCGCTTAACTTCTGTAATCTCCGGATCCGCGCCGGATTCTGCCAGCACATTTGTGGACTGCGACAGGCTCAGGCGTTTCTTGGCCTTGTCCAGCTTATAGCAAAGGTCGGCTTCCTGCTCATAGGTCAGGCCGTTATAGACCTTGCAGTTTACCATGACGCCCTGGCCCCCGTTCATCTTGCGCATGGCGGAGATGCGGTGTTGGCCGTCCACCACATAAAATTTGCCGTCACGGAAGCTGACCGTGATCGGGTCAAGCAGCCGCTCGTCCCATTCCCGGATCAGCCGCTCGACTTCCTTTGGGTTTACGGGGCGCTGATAAGGCAGGCCGGAAGTCAGCCGGTCTGTGTGGATAGAACGCTCCACGCCCGGATTGCTGTATTCCGGATCCGGCATGGGTTTTGCTGGTTTGACAGGGTTGCGTTTTTTTCTGTAACTGCTCATGTTTTTATTGTCCTTTCTACTTTGTGGAATAATTGTCCGGCAGCGGCGCAGATGGAATCCGTCAGTTCTTTCAGGCGGGAAAGCTGTTCCGGGCTGACAAGGGGGAATACCGTGTCATAATATGGGTCACTGTACCAGCTGATCTCTTTATGGAATTTCCGGACAAATGCCTCATATTCTTCCAGGAAGCTGTCCGGTGTGCCGCTGCAATCCTTGTCCGGGTCTTTCAGTTCCGCTACCACGTCTTTTAAACTGGCGGCAGGGGCTTTCTGAGGAACTGGCAGAGAAAAAGGAAGCGATGTCCCAGGTTCCACCGCCTTTTCTGTCTGTTTTTCCGTTTCGGGCTGTCCTGGCCCCCCGGTTTCCGGGATTTTCTGCCTTTCATGGTCACTCTCCGGCACTGCTTCCCTCGTTCTGGTATATTCATCCACCGTGCGTATCTCTTTTGCGGCAAGGAGCGCTGCGGCTTCTTTCTGCTGCTCCGGCTCCAGATTAGAGAGCTTCATTGCGGCTTTTTTTGATATTTTTGTGTCTGTCCCTTTGATGATCTCTTTGGTTTCCGATGTCAGATTCTTTGCCGTCTGTATCTGCCGCCGGACAGTACGGGGAGCTACACCTAATTTATCAGCTGTATCGTTCACAAATGATTTTGTGGTGGCGGACATTTTGTCCGCCACCACTTCCCGGTACTGGTTTCCCCGGAACTTTCCGCCTTCATAGGTCGCTTTTGTTTCCGGGTGCAGAGTTTCGTATATTTCCTTGCGGCGCAGAAGCATTTCCCCATATTCCACAGGTGACAGGTCATTGCGTATAAAATTCTCGTCAATCTCTGCCAGTTCTGCCGCCAGCCCTTCCAGGCTACTCACAGTGCATTCCACAGCCGTCCATCCCAGTACCTTCACTGCTTCCAGGCGGTGCAGCCCTGCGATCAGAACATTCTCCCTGTCTATGGTAAGGGGATTCAAAAGCCCAAGTCCCTGTATGCTGTTTGCCAGTTCTTTTACATGCCCCATATCAAGGCTGCGCCTCCCTTCCCTTATCTGGATTTTCTTTATGGAAACCTGCATTTAAGCAGCACCCCCTTTATCTTCCTTTTGCTTAATTCCAATTCCAATGCCTGCCGGATGAAACACCATGCACCACAAACCGGTACGCTGCCACTAAGAAAACAGATTTGCCAACGGCTTGTGGCGGCAGGTCTTGCATCCCGCAAGAACCCGGCAAAGCACAGTTTTCTGGCTTTTGCCGGAAGCATCGCAGACGGGAAAGCCGCCCCAGACAGGGCAGAGGGTTGTGCCTCTGCCTGCCGGCGCGGGTTCCCGTAAATTTCCATAGTTTCGTTTTTGTGCCGTATTATCAGGCGACGGGATCGCCTTACTTCTCACCCCCGGCGCGGGAATATTCAAGCCGCTTACGGTTCATAAGCGCCATGATACCGACGGCAGGTGGCGGCAGGTGACTAAGCTGCCCAGGCCGTGCCCACAGTATCCCCCTTTCACCCTGCGGTACGGGAATCTTTTGGTTCTCCGCTTACTGGCGGCTCATGGCGGTTCCGGCGTTACCAGCGCCGGTTACAGGCCCTTTGGGTTCCCGCTCGTGCCTTTGATGTGATCTTGTTGACGGTGCAGGGCAGGGGAGGGCGGAAGATATGCCCTGACCTTGCCCGTTCCCGCAGGCAGTCATCGCGTCCGTGCCTGGGCCGCTTGCTTGACAGCCCCGCGCAGTGGGAGAAACTTGAATACTGGTTATCTATGAACAGGAGGTTGTCCTGTTGTTTTTCAAGGTGCGTCAGATTATTTCTCAGGGAGCAAACTGGCGGAGGATACTGTCCAAAATGGAAAGTTCATCCCCCGTAAGCTGTGCGCTTAATTTTATGAGCAGTGCGGCCTGCCTGGCAGTCAGCTTCCTGCGGTAAGGGTCAAATCCCTCCGCAAGCTTAACGCCGCCGCCATATCGTCCGCGTACTGTTTCAATCGGGTATAAACACATGAGGGCAGCGATATCATGACGGATGGTTTCTCTTGAAACGTGAAATTCAAATGCCAGATTGCGATAAGTTTCGTGCCTTCTTATGCACAGCACTTCCAGGATTGCTTCCCGGCGTTCTGCATAACTCATGTGTTCACCCCCTTTCCGTTGCTCTCTGAAATAAATGATACAGGGTAAAGGACAAGCGCAGCTTGCCCTTTAAGAAAAAAGTTCCGAAAAGTTAATTCCCTGGTCATTGCCGATTGCTCCTTTCATCAATTTTTTGAGGGGAAATTGATGAAGGGCGGCCCGCGGTACGGATGAGCGCCCGGAACATTCGACAAAATTCGACAAATAAAAATGTCAGGATATTTTGCTATCCTGACGTTGCGTTTTTGTATTTGGTATAAGGCTTGATAAAGGTGTTTGTATAGGTTTAATCGTGCCCATTTTCTGGCAGAGAACCCCCATGGGTGGTATATGCTTTTTTTGGTAAGTTACCCGGTTTTACGGATTGTTTATGGGGATAAGAACTGCCAGCCATGATTTCCTCCGACAGCAAATCATAGGCGGCGCACAATTAAGCCCTGCTACGAGAAGCCGTTTTTTTTATCTGACTTCTGTTTCCATAGGGGGCCAAATCATATTTCTATTAAAAACAGGCATAATATTACCTTTTTTAGAGAACCTATAAGGTAATATGAAACCATGAACCGGTAAGATAGAATAGATACGAGGTGACTAATTATGCCGGTTGACAAGATAGAATATTTGGGTGCCTGTATCCGCACCGCAAGAAAACGCTGCAGGCTGACCCAGCAGAAGCTGGCCGACCAGTCGGGGGTATCGGTAAAGACCATCAGGAATATTGAAACAGGAAAGATGAATCCCTCTTATGAGATTCTGTTTCCCATTATCAACCGCCTGGGGCTGTCTGCAAGTGATCTGTTTCATGTATCACCGGACGAGCAGGAAGAAGAAATCCAGCGGTTTATCGGAAAATTCAGATCCTGCAACCGGACAAACCAGCGGATCCTCCTGGGAACTTTGGATTATCTGGCAGAGCAGCTATTGGCCGCGCAAAAGGAATCCAATGTAGAAAACCTGGAGTGAAACAACTTTTTTAAAACAAAAAAAGAATCGGACAGACAAAAAACCATGTCGCCCGATTCTTTTCAAGTTAGGATAAAATGTGTTTTAATCTCTCAGGTTCGGATTCTTTACCGTTTTACATAAATATTTCCATAGGGACACCTAAAGAGATATTTTTTCTTTATCAATTACAGACCATCATGATGCGGATTAGCTGTTCTTCAGCAGCAGTGACCAGCTGTTTTCCATCCGGGTAAAGGAATCACCCGCGCCGGCAAGTACCTGCCCCCGGATAGCCTCGCTGCCGCCTCCATTGGTAGCGTAATTTAACATGGTGTTCTGTATTTTGCTCCAAATATCAGACTGGCCGGAAGGATTCCGTTTCAGCTGCTCAAATAACCCGGATAACTCCTTGCCATATTGCTGTTCTTCCTCTTTGGTATGGTTGACGCTTCCCATGTATTTGGAATAAGCGATCCCATCTGAATTTTGAGCGGCAGCCTTTGCGAAAAGGTCATTGTACTGTCCATTCCCGGCGCTTTCATGGAATTTGCTTACTGCTTTGTCCATCTGCTCCATGGGATTTCTGTATTCGTCTAAGACTTCTGTATTGTGAGCGTAATAATCGTCCACCAGGCCCTCAAATTCCTTCCGCAGCCCTTCGTCCTCAATATATTTTTCTCCAAAATACATAAGCGCCGCCGTGGAGGATTCCAGTTCCATCCTGGCCTCATAGGAGGTGGGGAGGGTATAGCCTTTCCCGTCAACCCCGGAAGGCCCCTGCCCGGTGAGATAGTTGGCATTGCTCAGGCTGTCCATGCCCTTTGTAATGGAGCTTAATATGGATTCCGCCTCACGCACTTCTTCATCGGACATGGAATCAAAGAATCCGCTTTCCTTCAGCTTCTGGCTGAACACAAGGGACTGGCTTCCTGTATTCTGCCAGAAGGCGTCCTCTGATCTGGCAACCCGTTCGTCTTTATAGAAGCGGGTGTACTCTACAAATTCCGGGGCCTTTTTGCTGCTGCCGGTTTTTGCGGATTCTCCATTCAGATAGTTCTTTCCTTCTTCCGAAACGGAAACGGAATCGTAAACCGCCTCTTTTACCCGTTCGGTAGCAGCATCTTTCTGAGCCTCCGTCATTTGATGCGCGTTTTGACGGTTCTGTACCCATTCGGCGTATGCTCCCTGGTATGCTTTTTGACTATCGACTACGATCATAATATCACCTTTCAACTTTCAAATACGATAAATTTTAGTGGAATGTCCAGCTGGCATTTTCGCCGCCGCTTAAATAATAAATATTCAGTGTGCTGTAAAAATCGATCACTTTACCAGTATCTACATCGAATACGAGGATATGCTGATTGCCATTTGCAAAATCATCTTCATCAAGATTTCTTGGTGTCGTTTTCCCATGGGTGTCTACAAATGACATTTCATGGGAACTGCCGGACTGATAGTAAGACTGCATATAACTGAAACCTGTACCCACATCACAGGCAATCAGGATTGCGTTATTGGATGAAGCAGAAGTAGCGCGCCATGTACATGGTGTTTTGATACCTCCAAACTGTACATTATAAACATCATGGGATCTATGCCGATAGCCGCCGCTCCATGTAAGATCTTCATTCCGCTCCCAGCTTAACTGGTCAACTTTGTTCAGATTAAAGGTATATTTTCCGTCATAATACAATCCGCCGTCCAGGGTTACAACAAGAAGGTTAAATTCCCTTTCCGTACAAAGCAAAATGCCGTCCAGATTCTGGCTGGAATTTGTGGCGTTGATCTGGAAGGTGTAAGAATCCCCTACGCTGCTGTCCGATGATAAGATCATAAAGGCATAATCGCCTGCCGGAAACAGCATATAGGTTGGATTGCTACCGGAAGTCTGTGTGCTGGGAACGGTAACTTTCTGCGGTTCTACCGTACCGGTTTCATAATCCACGGTAAACAGCCATGCCACATAGGTTTCATTCGGAGAAGTCAGTTTCAAAGCCACGACTTTATCTTCTGTCAGGGAGAAAAGGTGAACCTCCGAAGTGTTATCCTCTGTCAGACTGCCTGTAACCGTTGCCCTGGGGTCATTTGGTAAAACAGACTCTCTTTTATTCAGCGCATTGAATGTTTCCGGCGCTTCGTTCCCCGTTTCAACTTCCAATTCCGGTATATCCCGGATAAGAGAAGATAAATCTGCCCCTTCTTCTTCCGGCAGCGACAAATCTACCTTATCCATATTTTCAACTGTTACAAACTCGTCCGCTGGAGCCTCCGAAACTTCTTCCGCATATACGGTGGAAGTTCCGGCCAGCATTGTTACCATTAGCATAGAACCTATGATTGCCCTCATCTTTCTTTTCATCAGTCAATTCCTCCGTTTTCATGTACTTTAGCGACAACCGCTAAAAATTACGCATAAGTATCCAAATGGTCATCAGAATCCTCATCCAAAATACTGGTATCAAAAGGCTTTCCATATGTCCAGGTTGGATCATGCTTTAAAATAATGGATTTATACTTTGCGGCTTCCTCCTTAACCACCTGATGCAGTGTCCAGGTGGCGGCAAGCCGCTGTTCACCAGGTAATGTTTTCGTATAATTGTATATCAGATCAGCTCTGTCATTGACATGTTCAGGACTTCCGTCTGTCATTCCATATCGCTTTACAAAATCTTCTTTTACCATACTTCGGACTTGATTTGCCACATCTTCATCAACAGGGATAATTCTCTGCCATTCCGAAGGAGAACGGTTCGTAATGTCCATCCATGGATCTTCATACGGGTTTACATGCCCTGATGATGGCCCAGTGCCATTTGCATTTGCCATTTTCGCATTCCAATTTCTTACATATTGTTTTGCCATCGCTGAGGCTGTCATGGACACATTCATAAAAATACCTCCTGGATATCTCATTGGATATTCACCAAAGCAAAGAGAGTGTCATCAATCTTTGCTTTGGCGAATATAGTCAGTTTTTACCAGCCCCAGCCGCTCTGTGTAGACTGATAATAATATTTTACGTTTGCAGTTGCGGTTGAAACGCCGCCAGTGCTATAGATATATACCTGCCAGGTTCCATAAGCATCAACCCCTGAGAAGTCTAAAGTATAATATCCTGAAGATCTAACATACACTTCTCTGACGGTTCTATCAGGAGCTTTTATTACCAAATAAAATGGTGAACTTCCGCTGGAAACACTGACATATGCTTCTACGCTTGTTATTGTTGAATCTGAGGGGATCGAGCCGGATGATCTCTCAAATATTCTGGACTGGGCACCATTATATGAGTTCATTGTTCCGGTGAGTCCGGAGAAATAATCTGTGGCACGGGCAGAAGCTCCTTCCTGGACAACTTCGACTTCCTGTACCGGAACAGCTTCGGCCGCACTTACAGACGTAACACAGAAGCTGCACATTAACAGACAAGCAGTGAGAAGTGACATGATTTTCTTTTTCATAAGATATTGCCTCCTTAAATATAATTGTTAATTATTACTACGCAAATTGATTCAGTCCGTAATCGCCTGGGCCATTAAAGAACAGACGGGTAATCTCATGGCTGTCTGATTTCATGTTTCCCAGGAAACGGTTAATCGAATTTTTATATTTTTCATACATACTGTCTACTTTTGGGACAGCTGCGTATTTTGGCTGTTCAAAAAAATTATCCCAGTCATATTTTGCGGAATAGCTTCCGGGGCTTCCCGCCCGGTCAGAGAAATTCGTCTCAAACATGGACCGTGCGTGTTTGGCCCCTTTGGTAAAGGCGTCCAGAATATCCCCGGACTGGCGGTACTGGTTCATGGTGTACTCATAAACCGCCGCTACATTTTCCCGGTTTATACTGGTTTTCATTGGAGTGTTAAAGCCTTTGGCCTTTTCTTTAAGCGTTTGCTCCAGCAAATCCACATATTTGTTTTTATAATTCTGGAAGGTATCCTGCAAAAGATTTTGCATATTTCCGCTCAGGTTCCCCTGGTTTGCCAGATAATCGGTTTTCATTCCCTGGACGGCCAGATCCAGTCCCAGGCGTTCCTCATTATCTGACCAGAATGCCCCCTGGTTATCCAGCCTTTCCCTGCACTCCGCCGCATACACACCGGCTGTTTCCAGATCCTCAAGCGTATATCCTGATTCTTCTGCCTGTGCTGACGTGCCACCATACGCCTCCATATCTTCCCGCAGGCGTGCCGCCATATAGCCGTCATCCTGCTGTAACCACTTTGCCGTTGTATCGCCAAGGCCGGCATAGGACGCGCTGGTTTGCAGATGGCCTGTATACTGGGAAACTCTCTGGTCGATACCTCTTGACAGGCTTTCCGCCAACTCCTTTTTGGTTCCGGAGTGTCCGTATTCCTCATAGAAATTACCAACGGAATCACTGTAGGAATCAATGATCGTTTTCTTGGTGCTGTCCATAATCTCATTGAGTTTGGATAACTGCTGTTCCTTTTCGTCACCGGAATAATTTTTTTCAATCCGGTCTTTTAAGACAGCGTAGCGGGAAGAGATGTAGTCAATCCTGGTATTTAAGTACCCGGCATTGTCAAAATTCACATCCATCTTTTTGAAATCGGATTCCACGCCCCGCCAGTCAATCTCGTCGCCAATCCCTTCCTGCTCCAGCTTCAGCCGGTACTGTTCCAGTTCTTCCCCGGAAACTTTTCCTAAAAGGACGTTGCGGGGATCGCCGTTCACCACCAGTTTCCCATCCACGATCTTTAAGGAATCCCGGTATTGCTTCATATACTGGTTCCATAATGCTTCATCCTCCGTATAATGGGATTTTGCCACAATCCCATCTTCCTCTTTCCGGATGACCGCTGACGGATCTGCCTCATATACCGTTTTACAGCCTGCTGACGCCAGAATACTGTTCCGTGCATTGCCTGATGAATAATACGGTAAACTTCCTGAAATTCCTTCAATGCTCATTTCAAAGCCCTCATTTCTTTCTTTTCAATAATGTGGGTGCCCTTTCATGCACCCACATGGATACCGCAAGCGCTGCTTATTCTGGATACAGCACCAGATTATCCAACGTAAATTTACGCCCGCCCTGCTCGGTATAGAAATAGTTAAAAGGACTTAAAAACTCGCAAACCTGGAAGGTATCCAGATCAATAATAATGAAGTTGTGATCCGTATAATCTGCATAGCCCTCTCCAAAGGTTCTTGGAGTTTTCAATCCTGACGGATCAAAATAATTGATCTCATGAGCAACATTACCTTCAACATTAACGTAAAAGCTGGTTGAATACAGCCATGAACCAATCTTTACATCAACGAGAAGCGCATTGGGGGCAGAATAGGCGCTGCTGGAGAATGAGCCTTTGTAAATGCCTTTTGCTGAAAACATCGTCATGCTCATATCTCTTGATGTAAACCCGCCAGTCTGATGCCATGTTTCATGATATTCCCAAGACAGATCACTAAGAATATTGGTTCCATTGCTGCATACCTTGCTGTTGCTGTAGAACAAATCTATTCTGGAAAGATCCGGTTTCACGTTGAGGATATATTTCGCCCCGGCCGAGTTTGACGCATTCCAGTATAACTTATAGTCGCCGCCTGCGTCGCTGCCAGTGATAACGATCGCGTATGTGCCCGCCGGTTTGGTAACATAACCATAACCAGAGTTAGCCATCATTCCGGCTCCTGTAGATAAATCAATATTTCCCTCTGCGCTTACCTCGCATACAATGGCCGCCAGGTCGGAATTAGAAGATTCCAGCTTGAAAAAAGCAAGCTGCTCACCGGGAAGAGTGGTCAAATAAATGTCATATGCTTCGTCTAAATTGCCGTTCACATTGAACACCGGCGCATCCGTGCTTCCTACATCTCTTGTCTGACGTGAAACCTCTACCTCAGAAGGAAGTTCCATGGATTCTATGTTATCAGAAACCTCTCCAAGAATTTCGGATTCCTCACTTTCCACGCCTTCAAGATTAAGAGGCTGAAAGCCTACGTCCTCTGCTTCCGTTGCTTCAACAGCTTCTGAAGCAGGTAATTCCTCCGCATAGCCGGTTGTCACTAATAATGCAGACATCAGGAATGCCGCACAAGCTGTCTTTAAAAACTTTTTCGCTAAATCCTGGATTCTCGGAGTTAACATGACGAGGTTGGTACCTTCACTCCGAGAGCCTCATATATTTTTGCCTGCTTATTGAGAAGTTCTCCAATCCTTAAGGAATGGTTTGCATCTTCAAAGCACTCAATCACATCAAGCTCGTCAAGCAACTGATGCAGAGTGTAGTTTTTATATAAATCTGATTTTTTCATCTTATGGTCAAGATGAGATATCAGAATTAATGCAACAAACTCTGTAAAGATTTTACCATCAAGACCTTTTTCAGATGACACCAGAAGCCTCCGCATATTAAGTCGTTCTTTCAGATTACCAAAGGCTTTCTCTACAACATCTTTCATCCTGTACAGATGCAAGGCTGTAAAGGCATCCATTTTTTCATTGGTAATCAAAGCAAAGTAGCCAAAGTAACGACGCGCCTCTTTGATGGCATCTTCTTTATAATAAACCTGACGTCCCCTCTTGGGGGTTGTCTTTACTTCAAAGAACTGGTCATAGGCCTTTTTATGGCTTTCAACATATTTGCCTTCTGACAGTTCTTTGCAAAGGCTGGCAATTCGTTTATCGAATGCCTGCTCATCGTCAGCACCATTTTCAATGCTGTAATAGTAATGGATGTACATCCGG